>CAMPHL010000001.1 GCA_946885905.1 uncultured Pseudomonadota bacterium
CCCGCGGCGCCGCGGACCCCCAGCAGCGGGTACACTTCCGTGGGCTCGAACTTCGCGCCGCCGATCAGGATGCGGTACTCGATGGACTTGAAGTCCGACATCCGCACGATCACCTTCTTGGGCCAGAAGGCGGCGGCGATGGTGGCCACCCCCTCGACGATCTTGTCCACGTAGAAGCGGGTGGGATTCTCGTAGCCGCGCGCCTGGCGCGACACCTGGGCCTTCAGCTCGCCCGCGAGGCGGTCGAACTCGAGGCAGGCCTTGGGGTGGATGCCGATCGTGTTCGAGATGATGAACTCCAGCCGCGCGAGGCCCACACCCTCGTTGGGCAGCTGGCAGAAGTCGAACGCGAGCTGCGGGTTGCCCACGTTCATCGCGATCTTCACCGGGATCTCGGGCATCCTGTCGAGCTTGATCTCCTGCTGCTCGAAGTCCATCTTGCCGGCGTAGATGTAGCCGGTGTCGCCCTCGGCGCACGAGACGGTCACCTCCGAGCCATCCTTCAGCTTCTCGGTGGCGTCCTCGCATCCCACGACGGCGGGGACACCGAGCTCACGCGCGATGATCGCGCTGTGGCAGGTGCGCCCGCCGCGGTTGGTGATGATCGCCGAGGTGCGCTTCATCACCGGTTCCCAGTTGGGATCGGTCATGTCGGTCACGAGCACGTCTCCGTCCTGCACGCGGCCGATCTGCGAGACATCCTGGATCACGCGGACCTTGCCCTGGGCGATCTTGGAGCCGATCGCGCGGCCCGAGGCGAGCACCTCGCCGCGCTTGCCGATGCGATAGCGCACGAGCGTGTCCTTGCGCTTGTCCTGGCTCTTCACCGTCTCCGGGCGCGCCTGCAGGATGTAGAGCTTGCCGTCCTCGCCGTCGCGGCCCCACTCGATGTCCATGGGGCGCTGGTAATGCTTCTCGATCGCGACCGCGTAGCGCGCGAGCTCCTCGACCTCGGCATCGGAGAGCGAGAAGCGGTCGCGGTCCTTCGCCTCGACGTCGACCTGCTTCACCGACTTGCCGGCCGCGGCCTGCTCGTCGAACACCATCCTGATCGCCTTGCCGCCGAGGCCCCGGCGCAGGATCGCCGGCTTGCCGTTGGCGAGGCAGAGCTTGGAAACGTAGAACTCGTCCGGGTTGACCGCGCCCTGCACCACCATCTCGCCCAGGCCATAGCTCGAGGTGATGAAGACCACCTCGCGGAAGCCCGACTCGGTATCCATCGAGAACATGACGCCCGCGGCAGCCAGGTCGCTGCGGACCATGCGCTGCACGCCCGCCGAGATCGAGACCTCGGCGTGCGCGAAGCCCTTGTGCACGCGATAGGCGATGGCGCGGTCGTTGTACAGCGATGCGAATACGCGACGCACGGCATCGAGCACGTTGTCGACGCCGCGGATGTTGAGGTAGGTCTCCTGCTGGCCCGCGAAGGAAGCGTCGGGGAGGTCCTCGGCCGTGGCCGAGGAGCGCACCGCGAAGCTCGCCCTGGGCGAATCCTTCGCGACGTTCTCGTACGCGGCAACGATCTCGCGCTCGAGCCCTGCGGGGAGCTTCGCCTGCTCGACCCAGCCGCGAATTTCCTTCCCGGCGGCGGCGAGCGCGGAGATATCGTCCACGTCCAGCTTCGCCAGGCGCTCGCGGATGCGCTCGGCGAGCTTGTTGTGGGCGAGGAAGTCGTCGAAGGCCTGCGCGGTGGTGGCGAAGCCGCCGGGCACGCGCACGCCCGAGGCGGCGAGTTGCGAGATCAGCTCGCCCAACGAAGCGTTCTTGCCACCCACGGTGGCGACATCGGTCATGCGCAACTGATCGAGGGGCTTCACGTACATGACGGGGGAAGTGCCGGGGGGAGTTGCAATTATAGCGAACGCTCCATGACAATGTTGCAGCGCATCAATCGCCGCAGCCTCCGCCGAGCCGCCCATGCCCCAACGCAGACGTGTCTTTTTCGTTTCCGACCGCACCGGCATCACCGTCGAGGCGCTGGGCTCCTCGCTGCTCACGCAGTTCGGGGAAGTCGACTTCCTGCGCGTGACGCTGCCCTTCATCGACACGATCCCCAAGGCGATCCAGGTGGTCGCGCAGGTGAACGAGGCCCATCGCGACGCGGGCCAGCGCCCGCTCGTCTTCAGCTCCATCGTGGACGAGGGCGTGCGCGCCGAGATCGACAAGTGCGACGGGCTCGTTTTGGACGTGTTCGAGCGCTTCATCGTGCCGCTGGAATCCGAGCTCGGCGTGAAGTCGAGCCACCAGGTGGGCCGCGCGCACAGCGCGAGCCCCAAGGACTACAACCACCGGATCGAAGCCATCAACTACACGCTCGCGCACGACGACGGCATCACGCACCGGGGCCTCCAGGAGGCCGACATCGTGCTGGTGGGCGTCTCGCGCAGCGGCAAGACGCCGACCTGCCTCTACATGGCGATGCAGTTCGGGATCAAGGCGGCCAATTACCCGCTCATCCCCGAGGACCTCGAGGCCAACAGGCTTCCGCCTTCGGTGGCCGCGTTGAAGGGCAAGGTGTGGGGGCTTTCGATCCAGCCCGAGCGCCTGCACCAGATCAGGAGCGAGCGGCGCCCGGACTCGCGCTACGCCGCGCTCGAGAACTGCCGCTACGAGGTCACCGCGGCGGAGAAGCTCATGCGCAACGCGTCGATCCCCTTCATCGACTCGACCACCAAGTCGATCGAGGAGATCGCGACCCACATGCTGCACGAGGCGCACCTCGTCCGCCGGGTCTACTGAACCGGGGCGAAGCGCGAATTCGTCTAAGATAGGCCGCGACAAAAGGGGCTCGTCGGCCCTGCACAAGAACCCCCGGGAGAGACCATGAATACCAGGAAGCGCCTGCTACCCGCCCTGCTCGTTTCGCTGTTCGCCGGCATCGGGACCACCGCGGCCCAGGCCCAGCAGTTCACCGGCTTCTACGCATTCGGCGACAGCCTCACCGACGTCGGCTATTACCGCCCGTTCCTCGCCGGGGCGGGCGTTCCCTCGTCCCTCGTGGCCATCATGGGGCGCTACACCACCAACCCCGGCCCGGTGTGGACCGAGATCATCGCGCAGCACTATGGCTTCGCCGCGACCCCCAGCAACGTGTCCGGCGGCAACGTCTTCGCCCAGGGCGGCGCGCGCGTGACCGAGTCCCCGGGCGTGAACACGCCCCCCGGCCAGGCGCAGCGGCCGATCTCGACGCAGGTGACCGAGTTCCTCGCGCGCGGTGCGGTCGATTCCGGCGCCCTCTATGCGATGTGGGGCGGCGCGAACGACGTGTTCTTCAACCTCGGTGCATTCTCCGGCGGGCAGATCACGCAGGCCCAGCTGCAGGCCAATGTCCTCGGCGCGGCGAGCGCCGAGATCGGCCAGATCCGGCGCCTCACGGACGCGGGTGCCCGCTACATCCTCGTCTTCGGCATTCCCAACGTCGGTGCCGCGCCGGCCTTCGCGGGCAATGCCACCACCGGTGGCGCGGTCACGGCGCTGTCCGCCGGATACAACACGACGCTCTTCACGGGCCTGCAGTCGCAGGGCCTGCGCGTGATCCCGGTGGACACGTTCGCCTTCTTCAACGAAGTCATCGCGCAGCCCTCCGCCTACGGCTTCACCAACACCACCGGCATCGCCTGCGGGGCGTTCCCGCCGGTGACCACCGCCCAGACCGCCAACTCCCTCTTCTGCTATACGGGCAACCTCGTCGCCCAGGGCGCGGACCGGACCTACGTGTTCGCCGACGGCGTCCACCCCACCACGGGCTCGCATGCGCTGCTGGGCGATTTCGTGAAGTCGCTCATCGATGGCCCGGCGCAGTACGGCATGCTCGCCGAAGGCGCGGTGCAGGCGCGCGAAGCGCACGTGCGCTCGCTGTCGAACGGCATCGCGCTGGGGCGCCAGCAGCCGGTCGGCACGTTCGGCGTGTTCCTCGGCGGCGACGCAAGCAACTACGAGATCGAGCCCGGTCTCGACACCCGTTCGAAGGCAGGCACCGTGGGCATCACGATGCGCGCCTCGGACAACGTGGTCGTGGGCGCGGCCTACGGCTACGGCAGCAACCGCGGGACCTTCTCCGGCAACCTCGGCAACTACAAGGTGGCCGAGCAGGTCTTCTCGATCTTCGGCGCCGTTCGCTCGGGGGGCCTCTACGCGGCCGCCGCCGGCACCATCTCGGACACCGACTACGGCGACATCAAGCGCCACATTCCCATCGGGCCCACCATCCGCGTGGCCGAGGGCAACGCGCAGGGCTCGAACTCGTCGTTCTACTTCACGGCCGGCTACGACTTCACCATCGGCCGCTTCACCATCGGCCCGCTGGTCTCGGTCCTCACCCAGGCCGTGACCGTGAACGGATTCGACGAAACGGGCGGCGGCGCGGCGAGCCTGCGCATCCTCGAGCAGAACCGCAAGTCCGAGGTGTGGAGCGCCGGCGCGCGGGCCTCGATCACCTTCGGCAACTGGACGCCGTGGGTCCGCGTCACCGCCGACGAGGAGCGGCGCGACGACGTGCGGCACGTCACGGCAACGCCGCTTTCGCTTGCGACCATCGGGAACCAGTACGACATCCCCGTGTACCGGCCCGATTCGAGCTACATCACCTGGGGAGCCGGCCTCACGGGCCGTCTCGCGCAGAACGTGGCGCTCAGCGTGAGCTACTACCAGGTCGAGAGCCGCAACGGCATCAACCAGGATGGCTGGAGCGGGCTCGTCTCCATCGGCTTCTGATCCGCCACGGGCGGCGGGGTGAAGAAAGTCCACACCGCCGCCACGCTGCCCGAGGCCCACCTCCTGGTGGACCTCCTCGCGGACCGCGGCATCCGCGCCCGCATCTTCAATGCCAACGCCTCCAGCATCGCAGGCGAGCTGCCGATCGACGCGGCCCTTCCCCAGATCTGGGTCGAGGACCCCGCCCATGCGAGTCGCGCCCGCGAGGTGATCGACGAGTTCGTGCGGCTGCCTGCGCAGCCCACGAAGAAGTGCCCTTCCTGCGGGGAGGAGAACCCCGGGTCCTTCGATCTTTGCTGGAACTGCGGCGCGGGGCTCGAGGCTTGACTTCGAAGCGTCAAGGAGTACCGACGAACAAGTAGAACCGCCCCTTCCCGTTCTTCGCGTCGGCCACACCGAGATATACCGGACCAATGGGGGTACTGGCGGCGAGGTAGGCGCTGAACGACTTCTGCCATCCGGTGAGCGAGGTCTCGGTGTAGGGCTTGGTCATCCGCCCGGCCTCGGCGGAGATGCCCCCGATGAGCGCGAGTCCATAGAGCGGCGTGTCCAGATCCAGCCGGTACTGGCCCTCCAGCCGCCCGAACGTGTACTCGGCGCCGCGCAACTGGTCGACGGCGAAGCCCGAGAGGCGCCGCGGCCCGCCGAGCGTGAAGGCGTCGGCGAGCGGCAGCGTCCCCTTGAGCGCCGTGCCGCCCTCGAGGCCCGCGAGCACGACCCAGTCGCGGAACGAATAGGCCCCGCCCCAGCGCAGCTCGGTGCGCGAATACTTGCCGCCCGTCCCCGCGAGCACTCGCTGCGCATCGAAGTGCGTGAGGTCGAGCTTCACCCCTTGCGTCGGGAAGAAAGGCTGGTCGTAGGTGTCGATGGCGAGCGCGGCGGTGGGGCCGCCCACGCGCGCGGTGAGGTTCGGCAGGTCGCTGGGCCCGGTGTCCAGGACCGAGGACAGGCGCCGCTCGGCCCAGCCGAGCTTCGCCTGTCCCCACACCCCGAGGTTCGCTCCCGCCTCGAGGCCCGCCACGTTGTGCTGCACGCGGTAGACGGCCACGCGGTCGCCCCCTTCGTAGAGCGGGTCCTTGGAGAGCGAGGTGCTGGCGTACGGCCTGAGGAAGCTCGCGTGGCGCTTGTCGAGCGGCTGGTAGAACTCGGCGGCAAGGCTTTGCTCACTCCCGATCTGCGCGCCCACCAGCATCTCCCCGCCCAGCGTGTTCATCCACGTCATGCGCAGCAGCGAGCGCACGTTGAAGGCCGCGTCGCTGCGGAAGTCGGACGCGAGGTTGACGCCGAAGCGCAGGTAGTTCGGCCCCCACGGCTTCTCGACCGGGGTGATGCGCAGGATCGTCTTGTCGTGCAGGCGGACGACGCTATAGTCGAGCGAATGCAGGTCGCCCTGGTTGAACTCGCGCACCAGGTCCTTGCCCAGCCGCCCGGCGTCGAGGGGTTCGCCTTCCTTCTGGGCGATGCCGCGCCGGATCGTATCCGGGCTCACGAAGCGCGTGCGTTCCACCGTCACCTGGTCGATGATGGGCGGCGTGTGCGTGTCGGCGAGGCGCAGGTTGTCCTGCCAGTCCGCATAGGCCGGGATCGTGGCGGTGAAGCGCCTGAGCTCGCCGGCCGCGGCGAGCGCAGCCGCCCGTCCCTTCTCCTTGGCCTCCAGTTGCCGCGTGAAGGCGGTGGAGGTGATGTCGCCCAGCTCGGGCCGCAAGTAGACGTCGCCGGGCCGCAGCTCCGCGAGCGAGCGCGCCACGTTCTGCTCGGTGAGGAGGTTCACGACCTGTCCCAGCACGGTCACGACGCCCTTCACCTGCTCCGGCTTGTAGAGCGGGGAGCCCACGTTCACCACGATCAGGACGTCGGGGTTGCAGAGCGCGCGCGCCTCGGTGATCGGCAGGTTGTCCGTGAGGCCGCCGTCGACCAGCTTGCGGCCGTCGCGCAGCACCGGCGCGATGAGCCCCGGCACAGACATGCTCGCCCGCATCGCGGAAGTGAGGTCGCCGCTGCGGATGGCCACGCGCTCGCCGTTGCCGATGTCGGTGGCCATGATGGCGAGCGGCATGCGCAGCTCCTCGATGGGGCGCTCGCCGAGGTCGGCCCGCACCAGCCGGTTGAAGAAGAGCTTGAGCTTCTCGCCCGCGAGCGCGCCCTCGCGGAACTTGAGGCCCTCGCGCGACACGCCGAACTCCAGCGCGGAGTAGAAGCGGTCGTCGAGCTCCTTGCGGCGGATGTTCACCTGCTCGCGGCCGGCGAAGTCGTCGAACATCGAGTTCCAGTCGGTCTCCCTCACGCGCTCGCCGATCTCCTTCAGCGAGACGCCGGATGCGTACGCGCCGCCCACGAGCGCGCCCATGCTCGTGGCCGCGATGCAGGCCACCGGAATGCGCATCTCCTCGAGCACCTCGAGGACGCCCAGGTGCGCGCCGCCGCGCGCGCCGCCGCCGCCGAGGACGAGTCCAACCCTGGGTGGCGCGGCCGGAGCCTGGGCGAGCGCGGTGGTCGCGGCCGCGAGGAGCAGGCCGGCGCAAAGGGATCGCTTCATGTCTAGACCCTGAGTGAGAACGGCGTGAACTTCGTGTCGCGGTCGTAGTGATCGACACCCTCGGCACGCTTGAGCCAGCCGACGAGGGCGTACGTCACGGGCGTGAAGAGGACTTCGACCAACACCTTGGCCACGAACTGCGCGGCCATCACCTTGGGCAATGCCTCGTCGGGAATGATTCCCGTGCCCCAGAAGGCGAGCGGGTAGAAGAGCAGCGAGTCCACGCCCTCGCCCACGACGGTGGAGCCGATCGTCCTGGCCCAGAGGTGTCGCCCCGCGGTGACGATCTTCATCTTGGCGAGCGTGAACGAGTTCACGAACTCGCCGCAGAAGTAGGCGATCATGGAGGCGAGGGAGACGCGCCAGGCGTTGCCGAAGGCGACCTCGTAGGCTTCCTGGTTCTTCCAGAAGGGCGCCGGCGGCAGCGCCACCACGACCCAGGCCATGAACGAGGCGAAGCCGAGCGCCGCGAATCCCGCCCAGATCACGCGCCGCGAGCGCGCATAGCCGTAGACCTCCGTGAGGACGTCGCCGAATACGTACGAGATCGGGAAGAAGAGGACCCCGGCGCCGAATACGATCGCAGCGGAATCCGACCATGGCGGCGTGAAGGGAAGGTCGACCTGCGCGATCTTGGCCGGGCCGATGAGGTTCGAGCACACGAGGATCACCACGAAGGCGACCATCACGAACTCGTAATAGCGCAGCTGCGCGGTTGCTGGAGTTTTCATTGAGGTGGGCTCCGACTCAGCCGGCGGCTGCCGGCAGGTCGCACTCTAACGCATGCCGCGCTGCCGCACCGCCTCGAAAAGCGCCAGCGAGCCCGCCACCGAGGCGTTCAGCGACTCGGCCCTGCCCGGCATGGGGATCCGCGCGCAGACCCTCGCCGCGCTGCGCGCCGCCGCCGAAAGGCCCGTGCCCTCGTTGCCGACCACGATCGCGACCGGCCCGCGCAGGTCGAGGTCGTAGATCGACGCCTTCGCGTCTCCCGCGAGCGCCAGCGACATGCCGCGGAAGGCGTCGAGAAAGGCGACCACATCGACGTGCTCGATGATGTTGAGGTGGAAATGCGCGCCCATGCCGGCGCGAACGGCCTTGAGCGACCACGCGAAGGCGCTTGCACCGGCCAGCGCCACGTGACGCGCGCCCGCCGCGGCGGCGCTGCGCAACAGCGAGCCGACATTGCCCGGGTCCTGCACGTCTTCCAGCACCAGCACGAGGTCGGCGTCGGGCGGAATGGCGCAGCCACGCGGCGCCGGCACCGCCGCAAGCACGCCGGTGGCCGAATCCACCGTGGAGAGGGATTCGAAAAGCCTGTCGGCCACCACGAGGATCGCACCCTCGGGCACGCGCCGCGCGATGGCGCCCACCTCGGGCCGGTCGAGCGCGGAGCGGCTCACCATGAGGGTCGCGATGTCGTGGCCCGCGTCGAGGAACGAGCCCACCAGGTGCGCGCCGTCCAGCACGGTGAGGCCGCGCTTGCGCCGCTCGGCCGCGCTCGCAACCAGCCGCCCCATGGCCTTGAAGGCGGGGTTGTCGCGGGAAGCGACGTTCTTCATGCGTGGATCATTGGCGAAACCGTGTCCCACGATCGGCCGCACAGCCCCGGGAGAGGGTCCGGGTAGGGGGTCGGCATCAAAAGGCCAGGTCCTTCTGCAGCAGCACGTGCACCGGCTCGAAGCTGCGGCGGTGGATCTCGCACGGGCCCAGTTGCCTCAGCGCCGCGAGGTGCTCGGGCGTCGAATATCCCTTGTGGCTCGCGAACCCGTACCCCGGATAGTGCGCGTCGAGCGCGGTCATTTCGGCATCGCGCGCTACCTTGGCGAGGATCGAGGCCGCCGAGATCGCCGCAACCAGCTGGTCACCCTTCACGATCGCGCGGCAACGGCCTTCGATGGGCGGCAGCATGTTGCCGTCCACGCAGACCTCGTCGGGCTGCATTCCAAGCGACTCCACGGCGCGCTTCATCGCGAGCAGGCTCGCCCGCAGGATGTTGATCGTGTCGATCTCCTGCACGTTCGCGCTCGCGATCGCCCAGGCGAGCGCCCGTTCCTTGATGCGCCCGGAGAGCTTCTCGCGCGTCCCGGCATCGAGCAGCTTCGAATCGTGCAGGTTGTTGATGCGCGGGCGCCTGGGGTCGAGCACCACGGCGGCGGCGAACACGGCGCCGGCGAGCGGCCCGCGGCCGGCCTCGTCAACCCCGCAGAGGAGCAGGGTGTCGGTGGGATTCTGGTAGCGCCGCGTCATTGCGCGTTCCGGGTTCGATGTAGGGTTGCAGCGCCTCGACCACGCGCCCGTCGTGCCCGCAGGCGAGGCTCTCGTGCAGGCGGGCGAAGTGCGCCCGCATCCGGGCCCGCGCGTCCGGGCTGTCGAGCAGGTTGCCCAGGGCCTGCGCCAGATTGGCAGGCGTGGCCTCATCCTGCAAGAGCTCCGGCACCACGAACTCGCCCGAGAGGATGTTGGGCAGCCCGAAGTACGGGAGCAGCGCCTTGCGCATCACCATGCGGTAGGTGAGCGGGTTCAGGCGATAGGTGATCACCATCGGGCAGCGCGCGAGCGCGGCCTCCAGGGTGGCGGTGCCGCTCGCGACGATCGCCGCATCGCACGCCTGGAGCGCCAGGCGCGCGTGGCCGAAGAGCATCTCGACCGGAAGCTCGGCGGCGCCGAGCGCATAGAGGCGCGCCTCGAAATGCTCGCGCGTCTCGCGGGTGGCCAGGGGAACGATGAATCGCAGCTCCGGGCGTTGCGCCTGGAGGCGCCGCGCGGTCTCGATGAGGAGGTCGGCGTGAAGCTCGAGCTCGCTTGCGCGGCTGCCGGGCAGCAGCGCCACCGCGAGCGCGCCTGCCCCGAGCCGCAACTGGGCCCGCGCCTCGCCCGGGTCGGGCGAGAGCGGCAGCTCGTCGGCGAGCGGATGCCCCACGTAGCTCACGGGGATCCCGGCCTTGCGGTAGATCGTCTCCTCGAACGGGAACAGCACGAGCATGCGGTCGACCGAGCGCCCGATCGACGGGATGCGCCCGGAACGCCAGGCCCAGACCGAAGGGCTCACGTAGTGGACGGTCGGGATGCGGGCGGCCTTGAGCTTCGCCTCGAGCCCGAGGTTGAAGTCGGGAGCGTCCACGCCGATGAAGAGGTCGGGCGGCGATTCGAGCAGCAGCTTGCGCAGGCCGGAGCGGATGGCGAGGATCTCGCGCAGGCTCTTCAGGACCTCCACGTAGCCGCGCACCGCGAGGGTTTCCATCGGGAAGTGGCTGCGCACCCCCTCGGCCTGCATGCGGGGGCCCGCGATGCCGTGGAACTGGAGCTGCGGCCAGCGCGCCCTCAGGGCGCGCACGAGCGCGGCGCCGAGCATGTCGCCCGACGCCTCGCCGGCGACGATCGCGATCGTGCGGTCCATCGCTACCGGAGGATGCCGCGCGTGGAGGCCGCGAGGAAGTCGGCGAGCGCGCGCACCTCGGGAGCCGAGCCGGCCTGACGCTCGATCTCGGCGCGCGCGTCGGCGAGCGTGAGGCCCGACTTGTAGAGCGTCTTGTAGGCGCGCTTGAGCGCCGTGATCGCATCGGGCGGGAAGCCGCGACGCTTCAGGCCCTCGGCGTTGATCCCATAGGGCGTCGTCGGATTGCCCGCGATGGTCACGTACGGCGGCACGTCCTGGGTCACGACGGCCGAAATGCCCGCCATCACGTGCGCTCCGACCTTCACGAACTGGTGCACGCCCACGAAGCCGCCGAGGATCGTCCAGTCCCCGATGTCGACGTGGCCGGCGAGCGTGGCGTGGTTCGCGAACACCGTGTTGTCGCCCACGAGGCAATCGTGGGCCACGTGGCAGTAGGCCATGATCCAGTTGTCGTTGCCTACCCGGGTCACGCCGCGGTCCTGCACCGTGCCCCGGTTGAGCGTCACGTACTCGCGGATGGTGTTGCGGTCCCCCACCTCCAGCCGCGTCGGCTCGCCCTTGTACTTCTTGTCCTGGTTCGCCTCGCCGATCGAGCAGAAATGGAAGATGCGGTTGTCGCGGCCGATCTTCGTGTGGCCCGTGATCACGTTGTGCGCGCCGATCGTGGTGCCCTCCCCGATCTGCACGTCCCCGTCGACGATCGTGTATGGGCCTACGGTTACGTTCGCGCCCAGGCGGGCGCGATCGTCGACGATGGCGGTGGGGTGGATGTGGCTCACGGATGCACCAAAGCCATTGAACACGGATGAAACGGATGAAACGGATGAACACGGATAAAGCGAGTACCTGGCTTTCGTGGACTATCCGTGATGCTGCCCAACGGAGGCACGGAAGCACGCTTTGGGGGTTTATCCGTGTTCATCCGCTTCATCCGTTTCATCCGTGTTCCAAAGGTTTGGTGCCCGCATCACTCGCTACAGCTCCCTCAACGCGCAAAGGAGCTCGGCTTCGGCAGCCACCGCGTCGCCCACCCTGGCCACGGCGGTGAACTTCGCCATGCCGCGGGCGTTGCGGCCGGCGACGACCTCGATGCGGAGCTGGTCCCCGGGCGTGACCGGCCTCTTGAAGCGCGCGCCGTCGATGCCCACGAAGTAGTACACCCACTTGCCGTCGTTCTTGTGGCCGAGGCTCTTCAGCGAGAGCACCGCGGCGGCCTGGGCCATGGCCTCGACGATCAGCACGCCGGGCATGACGGCGTGGTGCGGGAAATGCCCGGGGAAGAAGGGCTCGTTCACGGTCACGTTCTTCAGCGCCACGATGCGCTTGTCCTTCTCGAAGGACACCACCCGGTCGATCAGCAGGAACGGATAGCGGTGCGGCAGGTATTCCTTGATCTCGTCGATCGTCATCTCACTCACGCTCGTCTCCCTTGCGCAGCCGCTTCCACAGCTCGTCCAGCCGGCGCAGGTGCGCGGCGTTGCGCAGCCACTCGGCATGCGGCATCTGAGGCATCCCCGAAGTGTAGGTGCCCGGCGCCGTGATGGACTTGGTGATGAAGCTGAACCCCGAGATCGTCACCCCGTCGCAGATCGACAGGTGGCCGGTGATGCCCACCCCGCCGCCGATCATGCAGTCGCGGCCGATGGCCACGCTGCCCGAGATGCCGGTGCAGCCGGCGATCACGGTGTGCGCGCCGATCACGACGTTGTGTCCGACCTGGATCTGGTTGTCGAGCTTCACGCCCTCGCCGATCACCGTGTCGTCGAGCGCGCCGCGGTCGATGGTGGTGTTGGCGCCCACCTCGACGTCGTCGCCGATGCGCACCGCGCCCACCTGGGGGATCTTGATCCAGCGCCCTGCCTCGCGCGCCATGCCGAAGCCGTCGGCGCCGATCACGGCGCCCGAGTGCAGCAGGCAGCGGGCGCCCACGGAGCAGCCGTCGTAGATCGTGACCCGGGGGTAGAGGCGTGTATCGTCGCCCACCGAGCAGTCGCGGCCGATGGCCGCATGCGCCCCGATCCTCGCCCGCGCTCCGATGCGCGTGTTGGCGCCGATCACGGCGAAGGCGCCGATCTGCGCGGTCGCATCCACGTTGGCCGAGCCGTCGACCTGGGCGAAGGGATGGATCCCGGCTTCGGCCGGCTCCTCGGGATGGAAGAGCGCCACCGTGCGCGCGTAGTACGCGTACGGGTTCTCGCTCACGATGCGGGGAATCGAGGCGGCGTCACGGTCGCCGGGACCCAGGATCACGGCGCCCGCCCGCGTCGTGGCGAGACGGCCGCGATACTTCGGATTGGCGAGGAAGGCGATGTGCCCGGGGCCGGCCGAATCGAGGGTCGCCACGCCCGTGAGGCGCACGCCCTGGTCGCCGACGCCCTCGCCGCCGAGTTGCGCCACTATTTCACCGAGGGTCAGGGCGCGGGCGGCCACGGCCTCACCGGTCGGCCAGAGCCTTGATGACCTTGTCCGTGATGTCGATGCGCGAGCTCGCGAACACCGCTTCCTGGATGATCAGGTCGAACTTCTCCTGCTCGGCGATCTGGTTGATGACCCGCGTGGCGCGCTCCTGCACGCGCGCGAGCTCCTCGTTGCGGCGCAGGTTCAGGTCCTCGCGGATCTCGCGCTGCAGGCGCTGGAAATTCCTGCTGATGTCGGCGAGCTGGCGCTCCTTCTCGCGCCGCGTGCCCTCGGGGATGGTCACGTTGTCCTTCTCGAGCTCGGCCTGCAGGTCACGCCCCTGCTTCTCGATGCGGCCGAGCTCCGCGTTGCGGGCGGAAAACTCGCGCTCGAGCACCTGCTGCGCGCGCTTGGCCGGCACCGCCTCGCGGAAGACGCGCTCGGTGTTCACAAACCCGATCTTCATCTGCGCATCGGCGGCGAACGCGCAACCCAGCAACAGCGCCGCCAGGAGGATCCTTTTCATCCGGCCACTCCGTGTTCCGGGCGAGACCTAGAAAATCTTACCCAACTGGAATTGGAACCGCTCGATCTTGTCGATGTTGTCCCTTTGCTTGACCGGGTAGGCATAAGAGAAGCGCAGCGGACCCATGGGCGAATCCCACGCCACCGCCGCGCCCACGCTCGCGCGCAGGTCCTCGGCCTTGATCTTCTCGCCCGGGCCCCAGACGTTGCCCACGTCCGTGAAGACGCCGAGGCGCACGTTCTTTTCCTTGTACCCCGGCATCGGGAAGAGCAGCTCGAAGTTGGCCACGAAGCGGCGGTCGCCGCCCAGCACGTCGCCGTTGATGTCGCGCGGGCCCAGCGTCGCGGTCTCGAAGCCCCGCACCGAGCCCACGCCGCCGGCGTAGAAGTTCTTGAAGAACGGCAGCGGCTTGTCGTCGTAGCCGTCGGCGTAGCCGAGCTCTCCGTTCAGCATCAGGGTGAGCCAGGACCAGCGGTCGAAGGTGTGGAAGAACTGGCTCTGGTACGTGGCCCGGTAGTAGGTGAGGTCGCCCGGCGGCAGGCCCACTTCGACGCTCACCTCGTTCAGCCAACCATGCATGGGCCAGGTGATGCTGTCGCGAGTGTCGCGTGCGAAGCCGACGTTCGCGCGGAAGGTGTCGGTCTTCACGCCGAACTGGTTGATGAAGTCGAGGTAGCGCGGCGGGGCGAACGAGAGGTCGATGTCGAGGTCGGTGCGCTCGACCGTGAAGCCCAGGTGCACGGTGTCGAACTCGGTGACGGGGACGCCGAAGCGCATGCCCGCGCCCGTGGAGCTGGTGCTGTAGGCGGTCACGTCGGTTAACGACGAGGTGTCCACGTCGCGGCGGAAGAGGTCGAAGCCGCGCGAGATGCCGTCCGTGGTCCAGTAGGGGTTCACGTAGGAGAACGAGAAGATCTTGTTCACCGAGCCGTTGCTCACCTGGAAGGCGAGCATGTTGCCGGTGCCCAGGACGTTGGCCTGCGACACCGAGGCCTGCAGCGAGAGCTTTTCCGCATCGGAGTAGCCGAGGCCGAAGTTGAGCGTGCCCGTGTTGCGCTCGGTCACGGTGATGTTCACGTCCACCTGGTCGGGCACGCCGGGCACGGCCGGCGTCTCGATGTTGACCTCGGAGAAGTAGCCGGTGCGCTGCAGGCGCTCCTTGGAGCGCGCGATCTTCTCCAGCGAGTACCAGCTGCTCTCGAGCTGGCGCAGCTCCCGGCGCACCACCTCGTCCTGCGTCTTGTGGTTGCCGACGATGTTGATGCGCCGCACGTACACGCGCCGGCCGGGGTCGACGAAGAAGGTGAAGCCGGCGATGCGCTTGTCGCGGTCGAGGTCCGGCACCGGGTTCACGTTGGCGAACGAGTAGCCGTCGTTGCCCAGGCGGTCGCTCACCTTCTTGGTGGCGCTGATGATGCGCTCGCGCGAGAATGTGTCGCCCGGATTGAGGCGCATGAGCGCGCGCAGCTCCGGCTCGGGGGCGATCAGCTCGCCGGCGAGCTTGATCTCGCCCAGCTTGTAGACCGGCCCCTCGGTGATCGCGATGGTGATGTAGATCTTCTCCCGGTCGGGCGTGATCGAGACCTGGGTGGACTCGATGTTGAACTCGAGGTAGCCGCGATTGAGGTAGTACGAGCGCAGCGCCTCGATGTCCGCGGTGAGCTGCTGCTTGGAGTATTGGTCGTCCTTGGTGAACCAGGTGAACCACCCCGGCGTGGTGAGCTTCATCTCGCGAAGCAGCGTCTTCTCGCTGAAGTCCTTCGCGCCGATGATGTTGATGTCGGCGATCTTGGTGACCGCCCCCTCCTCGATGTCGAAGCGCAGGGCCACGCGGTTGCGCTCGAGCGGCGTGACCGTCGTCTTCACCTGGACGCTGTAGAACCCGCGCCCCGTGTACTGCCGCCGCAGCTCCTTGTCCGCGCGGTCGAGCACCGACTTGTCGTAGATCTTGGATTCCTGGATGCCGGCCTGCTTGAGGCCGTCCTTCAGGTTGTCCTTGGTGAATTCCTTGGCGCCCTCGATCTCGATGCTCGCGATCGCCGGGCGCTCCTGCACCGAGACCACGAGCACGTCGCCGTCGGCCTCGAGGCGCACGTCGGAGTAGAAGCCCGTCGCATAGAGCGCCTTGATGGCGGCCGAGGCCCGATCGTCGTCGAGGCGGTCGCCCACCTTGACGGGCAGGTACGTGAACACCGTCCCGGCCTCCGTGCGCTGCACGCCCTCGACGCGGATGTCGCGGATGGTGAAGGGGGTGATGGCGAGGACCGGAAGCGCGACGGCGAGGCACGCGGCGAGGAAAAGGCGCTTCAAGGAGTCAGCCGGTGAACAATCTGTTGAGGTCGTTGTAGAACGCGAAGAACGTGAGCCCCAGCAGGAGGGCCAAGCCCAGGCGCTGGCCGATTTCCATCGTCCTTTCGGACACCGGGCTGCCCTTCACGATTTCGGCGAAATAATACACCAGGTGCCCCCCGTCCAGCAGCGGAATCGGGAGCAGATTGAGCACTCCGAGGCTCACGCTCACCAGGGCGAGGAACCCGAGCCACGTGATCCAGCCCAGCTGCGCGGACTGGCCGGCGTAGTCCGCGATGGTGATCGGTCCCGACAGGTTCTTCCACGAAACGTCACCCACGAGCATGCGCCCCAGCATCTTCACGCTGAAGATCGAGAGGTCCCAGACCTTGTGCGCGGCGCGCCACGACGCTTCCACGGGACCATAGCGCACGGTCGTGGTCATGCGCTCGTATTCGCGCTTGAGCGCTTCCCCGGCCTCGACGCCCAGGCGGCCGACGCGGCTCGCGCCCTCCCCCACCGTCTCCGGGGTCGCGCGCACGATCATCCGCCGGCCCTCCCGCTCGACCTCGATGGCGAGCACGCGTCCGGCGCTGCCCGCCACCTCGGCGGTGAAGTCGAACCAGGTCGGGATCGCCTTGCCGTCCACGGAGATCACGCGGTCGCCCTGCTTCAAGCCCGCGCGCTCGGCGGCGCTCTCCGGGCGGACGCGGCCCAGCTCCGCGGCCACCTTCGGGCGGTAGGGACGAAGGCCGAGCTTGCCGAGGAAGTCGCGGTCGAGGTCTTCCTTCGAGATCACCGACATGTCGAGGTTGCGCGTCGAGCGGCTCCCGCCCCGGGTCTCCACCTCGATGGGCGTGGTGCCCCGCCTCACGGCTTCCTTGAGCAGCAGCCAGCGCACGTCGGTCCAGGTGTACACGGGCTCTTCGGCCACGGACCGGATCGTGTCGCCATTGGAAAGGCCCGCGAAAGCGGCCGGCGAATCCCGCGGGGGATCGCCGAGCACGGGCTTCACGCCCGGCAGCCCCGCGATGAACAGGCCCCAGTACACGAGGAGCGCGAGCATGAAGTTGGCGGCCGGCCCGGCGAGCACGATGAAGATGCGCGCCCACACGTTCTGGCGATTGAAGGCGCGGTCGCGCTCGCGCACCGGGACATCGCCCTCGCGCTCGTCCAGCATCTTCACGAAGCCGCCGAGCGGGATCGCGGCGATGGCCCATTCGGTCTGGTCGCGCCCCAGGCGCCGCACCCAGAGCGTGCGGCCGAAGCCCACCGAGAAGCGCAGGATCTTCACGCCGATCATCCGCGCCGCGCCATAGTGGCCGAGCTCGTGGATCACGACGAGCACGCCCACGGTCACGAGGAACGACAGGATGGTGACGATCATCGAGGTCATGCGAGCATTCTAGGACGGCGCGCGACCCAGCGGCGCGCGGCGGCGCGCGCCTCGATGTCGGCCGCGTACACGCGCTCGAGCGAGTCGAGCGGCTCGATCGCGGCCTCGCCCAGCACGTGCTCGATCACCTCCGGAATCTGGGTGAAAGCGAGCCGCTCGTCGAGGAACGACTCGACGGCGATCTCGTTGGCGGCGTTGAGCAGGGCCGGCGCCGTGCCCCCGCGGCGCATGGCCTCGGCCGCGAGGCGCACGCACGGAAAGCGGTTCGGGTCCAGGCGTTCGAATTCGAGCGCGCCCAGCGCCGTGAAGTCCAGTGGCTCGACGCCCGCCTCGATGCGGTCGGGCCACGAAAGCGCGCATGCGATGGGCGTGCGCATGTCGGGTGCCCCGAGCTGCGCGATCACGGAGCCGTCGCGGTATTCCACCATCGAGTGGATCACGCTCTGCGGATGGATCACCACCTGCACGGCTTCCTGCGGCGCGGCGAAGAGCCAGCGCGCCTCGATCACCTCCAGGCCCTTGTTCATCATCGTGGCCGAATCCACCGAGATCTTGCGGCCCATGACCCAGTTGGGATGCGCGCAAGCCTGCTGGGGCGTCACGCGCGCCAGCCGATCGAGGGGTGTGGTGCGGAAGGGGCCGCCCGAGGCGGTGAGGAGGATGCGACGCACGCCCGCGCGCTCGAGCTCGCCCTCGCGGCCGCAGGCGAAGCCGCGCGGCAGCGACTGGAAGACGGCGGAGTGCTCGCTGTCGATCGGGAAGAGCCGTCCGCCACCCTGGGCCATCGCCGCCATGAAGAGCGCGCCGGACATCACCAGCGCTTCCTTGTTGGCGAGCAGCACGTCCTTGCCGGCGCGCGCGGCGGCGAGTGTGGCCGGAAGGCCCGCCGCACCCACGATCGCGGCCATCACCATGTCGAGCTCGGATAGCGAGGCGATGCGCTCGAGCGCGGCCGCGCCGCTCGAGACCTCGACGTCCAGGCCGGCCTGCTGCAGGGCCGCGCGCAGCCGTTGCGCCGCATCGGCATCGGCCATGACGGCGTGGCGAGGCCGGTGCGCCTTGCATTGGGCCAGGAGCAGGGCGTCGTTCTTGCCTGCCGTGAGCGCGACAACCTCGAACCTCCCCGGATGGCGCGCGACGACATCGAGCGTGTTCGCCCCCACCGAGCCCGTGGCGCCGAGGATCGCGAGACGCTTTGGCGTGGGGGTCATGTGAGTCGCGTCGCGTAGAGCGCCAGCGCCGCAACCGGCAACGTCGAGGTGAGCGCGTCGATCCGGTCGAGCACCCCGCCATGGCCGGGAAGCAGGCGGCTGGAATCCTTCAGGCCCGCGCCGCGCTTCATCCACGACTCGAAGAGGTCGCCCACCACGCTCAACGCCGTGAGCCCCACCATGGCGATCACCACCGCGAATGCCGCGCCGTCGTCGAAGAGCGAGGTGAGGGGCGTGGAGTAGGAATTGGCGATCCCCGCGAGCACGCCGCCGTAAACCGCCACGCCCGCGATGGCGCCCAGCACACCCTCCCAGGTCTTGCCCGGGCTCACCGCCGGGGCGAGCTTGTGGCGGCCGAAGCGCTTGCCCGCGAAGTAGGCGGCGATGTCGGCCACCCAGACGAGCGCGGCCACCGCGAGCAGCAGCCAGGGGCTGGTGTCGCGCAGCACCACGAACGCGAGGAACGCCGGCCACGCGACGATCCAGCCGGCCGCGGCGCAGGTCGAAGGCGACGGGCGCAGCCGTTGCGCGAGCCACAGCGGCACGCCCCCGATCCAGAAAACCGTGGCGACGATGAAGCAGGTGAGCGCCATCGCCGCGAAGTTGCCGGGCACGAGGCTCAGGTACAACAGCCAGAGGAAAGCCCCGATCGCTCCCGAGGCGGCGAGGTAGAGCCCCTGTCCCGCGGACGTGAGGCCGCACATCCGCGACCATTCCCAGCACGCGAGCAACGCGATCACGAGCATGAACAGCCCCCACCACGCGGGCGGCGCGAAGAAGAGCATGCCGAGGACGACGGGCAGGATCGCCAGCGCCGTAAGGACGCGCGTGAGCAGCATGGGCTTCGAGCTGTCGCGGAAGGACCTACCCCGCCTGCTGGACGGGGTCGCCCTCGCGCAACTGCTCGCTGGTGCGGCCGAAGCGGCGCTCGCGCCGCCGGTACGAGGCGAACGCCTCGAGGAGCGTCGCGCGGCCGAAGTCCGGCCAGAGCGCTTCGGTGAAGTAGAGCTCCGTATAGGCCAGCTGCCAGAGCAGGAAGTTGGAGACGCGCTGCTCGCCGCCCGTGCGGATGAACAGGTCCGGCTCCGGGGCGTAGCTCATCGGCCGCGACCTTGAAGCGGATGCCGTTGTCGTGCAGCTTCCCGACCTCCTGCTCGAGCGCGCGCAGGAAGAGCTGCATCAGCACCGAGACTTCCTCGGCCGGCCGGCGCCAGTTCTCGCTCGAGAAGGCGAAGAGCGTGAGGTATTCGACCCCGAGCTCGGCGCAGGCCTTGACGGTCTCGCGCACGGCCTCCACGCCCTTGCGATGCCCGCCCACCCGCGGCAGGTAGCGCTTCTTCGCCCAGCGCCCGTTGCCGTCCATGATGATCGCGACGTGGCGCGGGATATCGCCCGTCCCGGGAATCTTCTGGGTAGAGCTTTCGAACTCCGGCATGGCCGATGGACCGCGGGCGGGAACTTGCGTTCCTACACCGCCATCAGGTCCTTTTCCTTCTCGGCCACGAGCTTGTCGATGTCCGCCGTGGCCTTGTCGGTCATCTTCTGCACCTCGTCGGCGGCGCGCTTCTCCTGGTCCTCGCCGACCTCGCCTTCCTTGAGCAGGTCCTTCAGGTGCTGGATGGCGTCGCGCCGGATGTTGCGGATGGCCACCTTCGCGTCCTCGCCCTCACGGTGCACGAGCCTGGCGAGCTCCTTGCGGCGCTCCTCGGTGAGGGCCGGCATCGGGATGCGGATCACGTCGCCGGAGGTCGCGGGGTTCACGCCCAGGTCGGAGTCGCGGATCGCCTTCTCGACGACCTGGACCATCTTCTTCTCGTAGGGCTGCACCGCGATCGTGCGGGCGTCGGCGAGCGTCACGTTGCCGACCTGGTTGATGGGCACTTCGCTGCCGTAGTAGTCGACCTTGATGGCGTCCAGCAGCCCGATGTGCGCGCGACCGGTGCGAATGTGCGTGAGGTTGACCCTCAGCGTCTCTACCGACTTGGCCATCTTGTCCGTGGCCTGCTTCTTGATATCGGCGATGCTCATCCTCTCCCTCCATCGTGACCCCGGCGCAGGCCGGGGCCTGATCACTAGTTGTGGACGAGCGTTCCCTCGTCCTCTCCCATGACGACGCGCTTGAGCGCGCCTTCCTTGAAGATCGAGAATACATTGATGGGCAGCTTCTGGTCGCGGCAGAGCGCGAGCGCCGTGGCGTCCATCACCTTGAGGTTCCTCACGAAAGCCTCGTCGAAGGTGATCCGGTGGTAGCGCGTGGCGGTCTTGTCCTTCATGGGATCGGCGGTGTACACGCCGTCCACCTTCGTGGCCTTGAGCACGATCTTGGCCTCCACCTCGCGCCCGCGCAGCGCCGCCGCCGTGTCGGTGGTGAAGAACGGGTTGCCCGTGCCGGCCGCGAAGATGACCACCTTGCCTTCCTCGAGGTAGCGGATCGCCTTGCCGCGGATGTAGGGCTCGACGACCGGCTCGATCGAGAGCGCCGACTGCACGCGGGCGATGAGCCCGCCGCGGTTCATCGCGTCGCCCAGGGCGATCGCGTTGATCACGGTGGCGAGCATGCCCATGTAGTCGGCGTTGGCGCGATCCATTCCCGCGGCGCCCTGGGAGACGCCGCGGAAGATGTTGCCCCCGCCGATCACGACCGCGACCTGGACGCCCAGGTCGACGACTTCCTTCACTTGCCGGACGATGCGCTCGACCGTTTCCCGGTTGATGCCGTAGGCGTCGTTGCCCATGAGCGCCTCCCCCGAGAGCTTGAGCAGGATTCGGTCGTAGGCGGGCGCGACGGGCGCATTGGGCTGCGTTGTGCTCATGGGTGTCACGCTCCGTTGAACGGCGCCGGCGTCCGTTCCAACGGACGCCCCGCTGCCATTCGAACCACTACGCGGCATTTTTCGTCATCGCGGCCACTTCCGCCGCGAAGTCGCTCTGCTTCTTCTCGATGCCCTCGCCCACCACGAGGAAGCGGTAGCCCGAGAGCTTCGCCTTCTTCTGGTCGAGCATCTTCTGCACCGTGAGCTTGTCGTCCTTCACGAACGGCTGGCCGAGCAGCGTGATCTCGCCCAGGAACTTGTTGATGCCGCCCTCGACCATCTTGGCGACGATCTCGGCGGGCTTGCCGGATTCGGCCGCGCGCGCCTCGAGGATCTTCCTCTCGGCGGCGATCGCGTTCGCGTCCACCTGGTCGCGCGACATGAACCGGGGCTTCGCGAAGGCGATATGCATGGCGACGTCCTTGGCCACGGCCTCCTCGCCCGCGAGGTCCACGATCACGGCGACCTTGGAGCCGGGGTGCACGTAGGAGACCAGCTTGCCTTGCGATTCGATGCGTTCGAAGCGGCGCACGGAGATGTTCTCGCCGATCTTCTGCACCAGCTTCTGGCGGGCGGACTCGACCGTCTCGGCGCCGAGCGCGAGCTCGCTGAGAGCCGCCACGTCGGCCGGCTTCTTCTCGGCCACGAGCCTGGCGACCGACTGGGCGAACTCCATGAAGTCCGGGTTCTTGGCGACGAAGTCGGTCTCGGAGTTGACCTCGACCAGGGCGCCGGCCTTGCCGTCGGTCGCGACGAAGCTTCCGATCGCGCCGTCGGCGGCCACGCGGCCGGCGGCCTTCGAAGCCTTCGCGCCGCTCTTGATGCGCAGCAGCTCCTCGGCCTTCTTCATGTCGCCGCCCGATTCCTCGAGCGCCTTCTTGCACTCCATCATGCCGAGCCCGGTGAGCTCGCGCAGTTCCTTGACCATTGCTGCGGTGATTTCAGCCATTTCTGCCTTTCGTCATCCGGGAAATCGGTGCGGTACACCCATTCCACCCTGGTACTTCCACCAGCGGAAAATGGTGTCCGACACCAATTCCGGGGATCCAATTTCGGTTGCGAAAAAGGGGCCGACCGCGCCCCTTTTGCTCGTGGGCCCGCGTCGGCCCGTTATTTTTCGGCTTCCTCGACTTCCACGAAATCTTCGGTCGGCGGCGCCACCATCTCGGTGATGACCTGGCTGCGGCCCTCGAGGATCGCGTCGGCCACGCCGCGGGCGTAGAGCCGGATCGCGCGGGTCGAGTCGTCGTTGCCGGGAATCACGTAGTCGATCCCGTCGAGCGAGTTGTTGGAGTCCACCACGCCGATGATGGGGATGCCCAGGGTGCGGGCCTCGGTCACGGCGATCTTGTGGAAGCCCACGTCGATCACGAAGAGCGCGTCCGGGATGCCGCCCATGTCCTTGATGCCGCCCAGCGAGCGCTCGAGCTTCTCGCGCTCGCGGTTGTTCATGAGCTGCTCCTTCTTCGACAGGCGCTCCATCGAGCCGTCGGCGACCATCGCGTCCATGTCCTTCAGGCGCTTGATCGAGCCCTTGACGGTCTTGAAGTTGGTGAGCATGCCGCCCAGCCAGCGGAAGTCGACGAAGGGGGCGCCGGCGCGGGTGGCTTCCTCCCTCACGATCTCGCGCGCCTGGCGCTTGGTGCCGACGAACAGGATCGAGCCCTTGTTCATCGTGAGCTGGCGCGCGAACCTGAGCGCTTCCTGGTACATCGGAAGGCTCTTCTCGAGGTTGATGATGTGGATCTTGTTGCGGGCCCCGAAGATGTACGGAGCCATCTTGGGGTTCCAGTAGCGCGTCTGGTGGCCGAAGTGCACGCCGGCCTCCAGCATCTGGCGCATGGTGACGGACATTCGAAAAACTCCTGTCGGTTAAGGTTGGGCCTCCCCCACCAGCGAACCGATTCCCTCTGGAATCAGCACCTTAGCCATGGGCGGGGTGTGGATTGGAAAGCAGGTGATTATAGCGTGGAACGGGCTGCCCGGGCAACGCGCGCGGATGGCGCGAAGCCGTTCACGTTCGTGACCCGGCGCATTGCCGGAAGGGCCGGGCTGAGGTAAGTTCGACTCAAACAAGAGACTGTCTTGGCAAACCCGATAGCCCTCGCAATCGCCGTCGACCGGACGGCACCGGCGCACGACCTCGAGATCAGACCGCGACAAGTCAAGCGGTGGATCGAGTCGTTGCCGCTCGGCGTGACCTTCGAAAGCGGCCGCCACCTCGCGCGCCACCTCGCCGCGATCAACCGTGCCACCGTGGACGTGGATGCGCGCCTCGAGATCCTGGAAGCGCACCGGCAGGCGGCGGGGCCGATCCTGGCCGAGCTCGAATCGATGTACTCGAAGGCCGACCTTCCGCTGGGCGCCGCGCCACGCGCCGCGTTGGGACTCGCGCGCGAGTTGCTCACCGAGCTGGCCCTTGGCTACCGCATCGCCACGACGGAGCAATCCGCAAAGATGCTCGCCTCGCGCAAGCAGCTGGGCATGCTGCTCCAGCGAGCGGTCCAGCTCACGGCGGCCCGCATGTACGCGGCGTACAAGTCCTACACGCCCGTTCCCATCGGCACGTGG
>CAMPHL010000002.1 GCA_946885905.1 uncultured Pseudomonadota bacterium
GGGTGATCACGACCACGCCCACGGCGAGCAAGAGGAGCCACTTCAGCACCGTCGACTCACTCGCACTGGTCGCGGCGACGCTCGAGCGTGACGCCCACCTTTCGCACCTTGGGTATGTGGCCGAGCTTGGCGACCGAGAGGCGCACCCAGGGAGCGCGGAATTCGCCCGTGATGACGGCGCACACGTGCTCGGCGAGCGCCTCGAGGAGCTTGAACCTGCGCTCGGCCAGGTCCGCGGCGATGCGCTGCACGACCTCGCCGTAATGGACCGTGTCGTGGATGTTGTCGGTGCGTCCGACCTCGTTGCCGGGAATGCCGATCTCGATCTCCATCTCGAGGGTCTGCGGGCGCTGCTTCTCCCACTCGTAGATGCCCACCCAGGCGTCGACGCGGAACTCCCGGATGAAGATCGTATCCATGGGCCGCTATTGTAAAGTAGGGTCATGACGCCGCTCCTGTGCGCCCTCGGCGGCTACCTCGCCGGATCCATTCCCTTCGCGATCATCGTGAGCCGGCTGATGTCGCTGCCCGATCCGCGCACGTTCGGATCGAAGAACATCGGCGCCACCAACGTCCTGCGCTCCGGGAACCGCATCGCCGCGCTCCTCACGCTCATCGGCGACCTGGCGAAGGGGTGGATCGCCGTGATGGCGGCGCGCTACTTTCAGCTCTCCCACGAGCTGGTCGCCCTGGTGGGCGTGGCCGCCTTCCTCGGCCACGTCTTTCCCGTGTGGCTCAAGTTCAACGGCGGGAAGGGCGTGGCTACCGCCGGGGCCGTCCTCATCGCCTACGACTGGCGCCTCGGGCTCGCGGTCCTGGTGGTATGGCTCACGATGGCGGTGGTGAGCCGCTATTCGTCGCTCGCCTCGATCTCCGCCGCGCTCTTCGCTCCGGCGGCAGCGTGGTTCCTGCTCGGTGCGGGACCCTACCTGGCCGCCGCCGTCGTGATGAGCGTCGTGCTCATCGCGCGCCACCACCAGAACATCCGCAAGCTCATGCGCGGCGAGGAAAGCCGCATCGGCGAAAAGCGCAAGCCCGCCGCCGAGGTCGCGCAATGACCGGGCTCAACGGGGCGATGGGGAACCCGGGCCGCGTCGAGTAGGCGGCCAGAGCCACCACGTCGCGGCCACCAGCGCGCCGAAAGCCACGTAGGCGGTCGCGAAAACCCACGCAGGCGCGCGCCAGAAAAGCCATGCGTGGATCAAGCGCTCGATGAAGCCCTGCTGCGTGGACACACCGCGCAGGGCGTTCTCCCAGGTCGTCAACGGGCACATGTAGCCCAGCAACGTCTCCACCACGACGAAGCCGATCGCCGCCAGGTGCAGGCCGCGGAACCACCGGTTGTAGGCCCAGGGCTTGCGAAGCGCGATGCCGACCCACGTGGCCGGCAACGCAGAGACCACGAACAATACGAACGCCGCGTGGACGACGAGGATCGCGTCGGCGAGCGCGGCGTTCAATCGCGGGTGGCGGCGGGCTTGCCCTCGGGGATGAGCGGGGCCCGGAACGTCATCGTCATCTTCGCCCGCTCCGCGAAAGTCTCGGGCACGGGCGGAGCCTCGCCGTCCGGGTAGGGATACAGCGTCTTGAGGGACGACGAGTGCCCGTTGTGCTGCACGATGCGGCAATGCTCGCGCCGCAGCAATCGCGGATGCTCCACGCCGCACGAGTGCGCGATCATCTCGATGTCGTGGTTCATCCCCATGGCGTAGTTGGCGACGCGCTGGAACTTCTCCTCGACCACGAGGCCGCGCTGCAACCGCGGGTTGTGCGTTGTGATCCCGGTGGGGCAGGTATTGGTGTGGCAGCGCAGCGCCTGGATGCAGCCCAGCGAGAACATGAAGCCACGCGCCGTGTTCACGAAGTCCGCCCCCACGCAGAGCGCCCAGGCGGCGCGCGCCGAGGTGACGAGCTTGCCCGAGGCGACCAGCCGAATCCGCTCCTTGAGGCCCGATTCGAACAGCACGTCGGCCGCGCGCGGCAATCCTTCCTCGATGGAAAGGCTCATGTGGTCGAAGAGCGCCTGCGGCGCCGCGCCGCTGCCGCCCTCGCCGCCGTCGATCACCAGGAAGTCGGGCGCGTACTCGAGCCCGCGCCGGAGCACGTCCTCGGCCATGTCGTTCAGGAATCGCCATCCGCCGATCGCCGTCTTGATTCCGACGGGGCGGCCGGTGAGCGAGCGGATGTAGTGCACCTGGTCGAGGAGCTCGCCCACGTTGGCCGCGTCGCGGTGCCGGTTGGGGCTGATCGAGTCCTGCCCGTGGGGAATGCCGCGGATCGCCGCGATCTCGGGGGTGACCTTGCCCCCGGGCAGAACGCCTCCCTTGCCCGGCTTGGCGCCCTGCGAGAGCTTGATCTCGAAGGCCTTCACCACCTTGCCCAGTTCCTTCGCGCGCTGCGGCGAGAAGGCGCCGTCGGACTCGCGGATGCCGTACTTGGCGGTGCCGATCTGCATGATCACGTCCGGATCGCCCTCGAGGTGATAGGGCGCGAGGCCGCCCTCGCCGGTGTCGATCCAGCAGCCGGCCTGGGCCGCGCCGCGCGCGAGCGCCCGCACGGCGGGCTTCGAGATCGCGCCGAAGCACATCCCGCTGATGTTGACGATCGAGCGCTCGGTGAACGGATGCTCGCAGTAGCCTGCGCCGATCGTGAGCGGCGGCGTGGCCTTGTGTTCCCACTCCTGCACGGGGAAGGCTGCGTTCACGAAGAGGATGGCCCCGGGCGCCTTGATGTCGTAGGTCGAGCCGAAGCCGATCAGGCCGCTGCCGTCCTCCTTCTTCGCGACCCGGTAGACCCAGGCGCGCGTCGCGCGGTTGAAGGGCATCTCGTCCCGGTCGCCGGCGAAGAAGTACTGGCGGAAATATTCGCCCTGCTTCTCGAAGAAGTAGCGCAACCGCCCGATGACCGGGTAGTTGCGCAGCACCGCGTGCTTCTTCTGCGTGACGTCCTCGATGAACCAGAAGACGAACACCGCGGCCACCACGATCGCGAGCAGCGTGCCCGCACCGACCGACAGGATCTGGAGCGCTTCGGACATGCTTTCCTCCCCCTGCATTGCAGTATAGTCGGCCGCTCATGGAAAAACTCAGGGTTTGCCTCGCGGGAGCGACCGGATGGGCGGGGTCGGAGCTCGCGCGCGGGATCGCCGCCGCGCCCGACCTGCAGCTCGTGGCCGCGATCGCCCGCAAGAGCGCCGGGCGCGTGCTGGGCGATGTCCTCGGCGAGCCCCGGCTTGCGGCGCCGGTCTTCGCGTCCGCGGCCCAGGCCCTGGCCACGCCTTGCGACGTCTTCGTCGAGTACACCAAGCCCGACAGCGCCAAGGGCAACGTCCTCGCGGCAATCGCGGCCGGCAGGCACGTGGTGCTCGGTACTTCGGGCCTGGGCGAAGCGGACTACGCCGAGATCGACGCGGCCGCGAAGGCGCGCGACGTGGGCGTGCTCGCGTGCGGCAACTTCGCCCTCACCGTGGTGCTCATGCAGAAATTCGCCGAGGCCGCGGCGCGGCTGATCCCGCAGTGGGAGATCGTCGACTACGCGCACGACGACAAGCCGGACTCGCCCAGCGGCACCGCGCGCGAGCTGGCGTATCGGCTCTCGAACGTGCGCGCCCCGCAGCCCACGATTCCCGTCGACAGGACGAAAGGTGTGCGCGAAGCGCGCGGCGGGACGGTCACGGGCTCGCAGGTGCACTCGATCCGCCTGCCCGGGTACACGCTCAGCACCGAGGCGGTATTCGGCATGCCGGACCAGCGCCTGTCGATCCGGCACGACACGGGTTCGAGCTCGAAGCCCTACGTGGATGGCGCGTTGCTCGCGATCCGCAGGGTGCATGGCCTGCGCGGGCTGCACCGCGGGCTCGATACGGTCCTCGACCTCTAGGGCGCTCGCGTTCGCCGCGCGAAGTCGATCGCGGCGGCCATGAACCCGTCCTCGTCGGGCTGTCCCGCCTCCCCCGAGCCGACCACGAGCGTGCGCGACTCGTCGAGCGACGGCTGCTCGCCGATCCATGCGATGAGCGAAGCGATGTCCTTGTATCCATCCTCGGCGGGCAGCGACGCGAAAGCCTTGCCGAATCCGGACGAGCCGCGCACGTTGGGCCGGATGATCGCCATGCCCAGCTCGCCCACGAGGTAGTTCGCGCGCCCGAGGAACCCGGTGCGCCATTGCGAGCCCACGCCGCCGCGATGGTCGACGATCACCGGCCGCTTGCCGGTGAAGCGCGCGGGGGGCGCATAGAGCAGGCCAGTGATCTCCCGGCCTTCGGCGCCCTTCCACTTGATGCGCCGCGGCTCGGCGAACTCGCGGATGTTCACGCCCTGCGCATTGCCGTTGGTCCAGCGCGTCACCTGGTTGGCGCGGGCGTCGTATGAGAACACGTCGCCGGCCGTCCGCGCCGAGCTCACGTGGAACCCGATCTCCCGGGACCCGGGCTTCCAGGCGAGCCCGCCGATCACGCCATCGAGGAGCGCGGGACGCGGCTGTTCCTTCAACGTGACCAGGTCGATGAAGCGCATGACGTGGCTGCCGCCTTCGTTGCTCAGGAACGCGAGCAGGCCCGCGTCGTGGGAAACGGCGTAGGCATCGACGTCGTAGTCGAGGTGGCGCGTGAGCGGTCGCGCCGCGCCGCCGCCCACCGGAATCATGACCAGGCGCCGATATTCGGAGCCGCGGTCGGAGAGCGCGAAGAGCGAGCGGCCGTCGCCCGAGAACGCCGGGCTGCTGAACGAGCCGGAATTCTTCCCTGCGGGCCGGGTCACGCGCCGCCGCGTGGCCGTGGCGACGTCCGTGAGCCAGAGATGGCTCTGCGTAGGCGAAACCTCCTGCGTGAGTGCGAGGCGCTTGCCGTCGGGAGCGAAGCGCATCTCCTTCCAGCGGCCTTCGAGCCGGCCCAGCAGCCGCGCGGATGAGGGGTTGGCCGGATCGACGATGCGGAGGATCGTGCGTCTGCGCAGTGCGCTTCCTGGATGCTCCGACACCGTGGCGTAAGCGATGCGGTCGCCAGCCGGGCTCCACGTGAACTCCATCGCCTGCTCGTCGGCAGGACTCACGGCGGTCGAAGCGCCGGCGGCGTCATGGCGATAGAGCCGCCGCGAGCCGTCGTTTCCTTCCGCGAGGTACACGAACGAATCGCCGTTCGCGGGCTGGAAGGCCGCGGCGAGGACGCGGCCCTCGACCGCCACGGGTTTCGGCGCCGCGCCCGGCGAATCCACGCGATGCAGGTCCGGGGCCTCGCGGCGTGTCACGAGCACTTCACGGCCGCCCGGATGCCAGGACTGCAGGGTGTAGGCGCGGAATTCGGCATAGGGCCGCAACGCCTGCACGACCTCCGCGGAGGGCTCCTGGGAGTTCGCCGCGAGCGTGCCGATGAGTCCCAGCAGCGCCGCGGCGAAACGCCTCGTCACGATGTTCCCGTCGCCACCGCCCGCGACGGATCGGCGACCCACTCGCTCCACGATCCGGGATAGAGTTTCGAGCCCGGAAGCCCGGCGAGCTCCATCGCGAAGACGTTGTGGCAGGCCGTGACGCCCGAGCCGCACATGTGGACCACGTTCTCTGCCCGGGTGCCAGCGAGCAGGCGCTCGAACTCGCCGCGCAGCTGGTGGGCGGCCTTGAACCGGCCGTCGGCCTCGAGGTTGTCCTTCCAGAAGCGGTTGATCGCGCCCGGGACGTGGCCGGCGACGGGATCGATGGCTTCGTGCTTGCCGGTGAAACGCTCGGCGGCGCGCGCATCGACGAGCTTCACGTCCGGCGACTCGGAGAAGCGTCGCACGTAGTGCACGTCGACGGCGTCGCCCAGGTGCGGGCGCGGCACGAAGGACCCCTTGCGCGGTGCAGGGACTGCCTGCGTCACCGGACGGCCTTCCTGCACCCAGAGCGGATAGCCTCCGTCGAGGAGGGCCACCTTGTCGTGCCCGAGCCAGCGCAGCATCCACCAGAGCCGGACCGCGTAGTTACCGGCCAGGTCGTCGTACACCACCACCTGTTTGCCGAGGCCGACGCCGCGCTCGTTCAGCTTCGCCGCGAACTCGTCCAGGTCGGGCAGCGGATGGCGCCCGTTAGTCCCGTTCCTGGGCCCCGCGAGGTCGTGGTCGACGTGCATGAAGTAGGCGCCGGGGATGTGCCCCTGCGCATAGGCGCGCGGACCCACGTCCGGATTGGTGAGGTCGTGGCGCGTGTCGATGACGACCCAGTCGGGGTCCTCCAGGTGGCGCGCCAGCTCCCCGGTCGTGACCAGCAATTTCTCAGCTTTCAAAGCCCGCCTCCTCGATCTGCTCCTTCCTCTCGACCCGCATCGCCAGGATCCCGCTCGCGACGATCACCGCGATGCCGCCCCACTCGAGCGGCGTGAGGCGATCGCTCCACAGGATCATCCCATAGGCCATGCCGATCACGATCGTCGAATACGAGTAGCTGCCGACCACCAGCGTGTGGCCGGTGCGATAGGCACGCGTCATGCAGATCTGCCCCAGGGTGCCGCATAGCCCCAGGCCCAGGAGGATCCATGCGGTGCGCCACTCGACGGCATGGAAGGTGGAGGTCGTGAGCTGCCAGATCGCGCACACGCCCGTCGATACGAGGCCGAACCAGAACACGACGCGCCAATCGGGTTCGCCCAGGCGCCCGAGGGTGCGCACGGCGAGATAGGCCCACGAGGCGAGCACGCCGGAGAACAGGCCGATCAGCGCCGCGCCTTCCTTGCCGCCCTCGAACGAAGGCTGCAGCAGCATGCCCACGCCCACGAAGCCGCCCACGATGGCGACCAGCAGCCAGCCCGAGAAGCGCTCGCCCAGCACGACCGTGGTCACGATCGCGAGGAAGAGGGGCGAGGTGTAGTTGAGCGTCTGCGCGGTGGCGACGGACAGATGCGCGATCGCGTGGAAGTAGCCCACGAGGGAGAGCGCGCCCACGCTGCCGCGGATGAGGTGCGTGCGGGTGTGGTCGCTGCGGATCGAGCCGCGCGTGGCCTTCAGTACCGCGAAGGCCACCAGAATCGTGGCGAGCGAGCGGTAGAAGGCTAGCTCGGCCACGCCGAAGTGCTCCGAGCCCAGCTTCACGAACACGGCCATCGTCGCGAAGAAGAAGCCCGCGACGATCATCCAGGAGGAGGTCATGGGAGGCTGCGATTATAGGTCGCCCCGACCTACCCGCTCGCGCTGTGCCCCCGCCGATGCGCGCCGCAGGTCCTGCGCCACTTTCCCGCCCTGCAGCACAATGACCCGGTCGGCCGATGCGATCGTCTCCGGGCGGTGCGCGATGATGATGCGCGTGAGGTTGAGCGAGCGGATGGCCTCGTTCACGGCGCGCTCCTTCTGCACGTCGAGGGCGCTGGTCGCCTCGTCGAGGAAGAGGATCCTCGGTCGCTTGTAGAGCGCCCGCGCGAGCAGGATGCGCTGGCGCTGGCCGCCCGACAGCGCCGCTCCCATGTCGCCGATGAGCGTGTTGTACGCCATCGGCATGGCCGTGATGTCGTCGTGCACCGCGGCCAGGCGCGCGCATTGCTCGACCGCGGCCTGGTCGGGAGCCGGGTCGAAGAAGCCGATGTTGTCCGCGATGGATCCGGCGAAGAGCTGGTCGTCCTGCATCACCGTGCCCACGAGCTTGCGATAGCGGTCGATGCCGAGCTTCTGGATGTCGACGCCGCCCGCCAGGATCTTGCCGTCGGTGGGCTGGAGGAGCCCGAGCATGAGCTTCACGAGCGTGGTCTTGCCGCCGCCCGACGGGCCCACGATCGCCACCGATTCGCCCGGCTCGACCACGAACGAGCAATTCACCAGCACGAAGGGTTCGGGATCGGAGTAGCGGAACGATGCCGCGCGGACTTCCAGCGACGCATCGATGGCATCGACCGGTGCGGACGGCGATTCCCGCTCCGGTGGCGTGAGGACGATGTCGGCCAGGCGCTCGGCCTGGAGGTTCAGCATGCGCAGCTCGATCAGCTTGTCGATGAGGCCGGCCACGCGGGCGGAGAACTGCTCCTTGTAGGCCACGAAGGCGAACAGCATCCCGACCGAGAAGGCGCTGTCGAGGACCAGCAAGGCGCCCAGCCAGACGATCGCCACGCGCTCGAGCCCGAACACCAGCCCGTTCGCCGAGCGGAATCCGAGCGTGAGCTTCTGCGTGACGAGGTCCTGGTTCACCGCGTCCACGACGAGGTTCAGCCAGCGCGAGCGCCGCTCCTCCTGGCGGCCGAAGAGCTTGATCGATTGCACGCCGCGCACGGTCTCCAGGAAGTGGCTCTGCTGCTTGGCCGAATGCACGATGTGCTCCTCGGTCGCGCGGCGCAGCGGATCGTAGAAACCCCACCGGAGCAATCCATAGAGCATCACCGCGGTGAGCGCCACGGCGGTAAGCCAGCCGCTGTAGACCAGCATCATCGCCAGCGTGGCCAGCGCCATGACGCCGTCGATGATCGCCTCGATGAAGCTCGACGTGAGGGTGCGCTGGATCGAGTTGACCGAGCCGAAGCGCGACACGACGTCGCCCAGGTGCCGGCGCTCGAACCAGCTCACGGGCAACCGCACGAGGTGCGTGAAGACATTCGCCAGCCATTGCAGGTTGAGCGTCGTCCCCAGGTAGAGCACGACCCAGGAACGCAGCGCGGCGATCCCCACCTGGATCACGGCGAGCATCAGGAAACCGGTACCCAGGACGGTGAGCAGGTCGCGGTCCGCGGTCACCACCGCGCCGTCCACCGCCCATTGCATGTAGAAGGGGGAGACGACGGCGATGGCCTGCAGCGCCAATGCGAGCAGGAAGACCTGGGCCAGCGAACGCCTGAGGCCGGTGACGGATCCGAGGAGGTCGCGCAGACGCACGTGGCGCCGCTCGTCCGCCGGGCGGAAATCGGATGTGGGCGTGAGCTCGAGGGCGATGCCGGTGAAATGCTTCGATACGTCGGCGATCGACAGGCGTCGCACTCCGAACGCCGGGTCGTGCACCACCGCGCCGCGGCCGTCGGCGGACTTGAGCACGACGAAGTGGTTCATGTCCCAATGCAGGATGCAAGGCGCGCGCAACTGGGGCAGCTCCCCCAATTCCAGGCGCAACGGCCGCGGCGCCAGGTGCAGCTTTCCCGCCGCCTGCATGAGGAAGGCGAGCGTGGCGCCCTTGAGCGAAACGGTGAAGCGCCGGCGCAGGGCGGCGAGGTCCACCCGATGGCCATGGAAGCAGGCGACCATGCCAAGGCTCGCCAGCCCGCATTCGGCGGCTTCCGTCTGGAGGAAGACGGGAAGCCTGCGACGCCAACCGAACTGCAGACCCGCGAGCGCTTCCATCAAGTCCTTCCGGCAAGGCTCAACAGCGGCTCGAACACCCACTCGATGAGGGAGCGCCGGTCGAGCAGCAGGTCGGCTTCGACCTGCATTCCCGGCTGCAGCGGTTCTTCACGGCCATACGCGGGCACCGATTGCGCCGCGAGCTCCACCTTGATCCGGTACAACGGTTCCCGGCTGCCGTCGGGCGGGACGAATCCGAGCTCCGCGGCCGCGAGCGGGTTTCGCGCGATCGCGGTGACGTGGCCCGCGTGGCTGCCGAACTTCTGGTGGGGAAAGGCGGAATAGCGCAGGAGCACCTCCTGGCCGACCCGCAGGAACCCGATCGAGCGCGACGGCGCGAAGAGGTGCGCCTCGAGCGGCGTGCCCGCGGGAACGATCGTGGCGAGCGGCGCTCCTGCGGTCACCATCTGGCCCGGTTCGACGAGCACTGTTCCCACCGTGCCGCGCACCGGCGCGAGCACGGCAAGGCGGTGCTGCACTTCGCGTTCGACCCTTTCCTGGTCGAGCGTGGCGGCCTGCACGTCGAACGCCGCCAATTGCGACTCGCCGCGCGCCCTCGAGGTGCGCAGCTCGGCGTCGATCGCATCGAGCTCCCGCACGAGGGCGAGGCGCGTGCGTCGAGTGGCCTCGAGCCGGGACTCTACGTCGAACGCGGCTTCGCGCTCGCGATCCGCCACGGCGGTCGATACGAAGCCGCTCGCCTCCATCCGCAGCCAGCGATCCAGCGCCAGCCGCGCCAGCTCCGTGCGCCGGGAATGCAATTCGATTTCGGTGTCGAGCTGCGCGAGCTCGCGCTCGAGGCCGCGCCTGCGATGATCGAGCCCGGCCTGCTCGGAGCGCATCGCCTCGACGGCGTGGCGCCGCTGGATCGCCAGGGCGTGCCGGCGCTGCTCGAGCTGCCGCTCGATGGAGCCGCCCAGTGCCTCGTTGCGGTTGCCCGCGCGCGCGTCGACGAGGGCGAGCAGGGCCTGGTTGCGGTCGACGCTCGCGCCCTCGCGTACGTGCAATTCCCGGACGACTCCCGCCTGCTGCGCGAGGATCTTGGTCACGCCGTGGCGCGGCGCAAGCACGCCGGTCACGCGCGCCTTTCGGGTGTACTCGCCCCAGACGAACAGGCCGGCCAAGCCGAGCGCCACGGCGAGTGCCGCGGCCGTCAGCACCGAGAAGGACAGCGGACGCAGGAGAAGGATGCGGCCCAGCCAGGCATTGGCCCGCGCCTCCTCGCTCTCACTTCTGAAAAGCGCCATTGGGCTCCAGGAACATCGTGGGGGCGATGGGCTGGTCGCGCGACATGTAGACGTAGACCGGCACCGCGATGAGCGCAAAGCCCAGGCAAGCCCCGTGAAAGACCCAGGTCGATGGCTCGGTGAGCGTACCCGCAGGGAACGCGTACTGGCCCAGCAGCGGCGGCCACAGCAGGAAGTTGAACAGCATGTGGACGAGGATCAGTCCGCGGAGGGAACCGGTCCTGCGCAGGAGGCAGACGAGGATCACGGAGCCGGTGAATGCGCTCCAGAAATGCGCGTGGTAGATCCCGAACAGCGCCGAGGTCGCGAGCAGCGAAACCACCCAGCCCCACTGCCGCTCGAAGGCGCGGAAGATGAATCCCCGGAAGACGACCTCCTCCACGAAGGGCCCGATGGTGGAAGACAGCAGCAGGAACACGAGCCCGGGCCCCGAGAAGGCGTTGGCGATCTCGCGATCGGCGTCGACCGCCATCCGCGCTGCCCATCCAGCGCCGTATTCGGTCCGGAACCAGAGCGCCAGCGCCGCGATCCCGCCGAAGGCGGCGACGAGCTTGAGGATGCCGACGGCGGCGACTTCGGCGCGCATCGATCGCGGAACGGACGCCCGCAACATCTCCGCGACCGACCGGCGCACCGGAGCAATGGCGAGGATCAGCAGCCCCGCGAGGAAGAAATGCGCGCCCTTCACGACGAGGAGCCGAAGCCATCCTTCGAGCGCCGCGGCCTGGACGAGCGCCCGGGCGAGCGGAACGGCCAGGAGCATCACCCCGTAGGCGATGAATGCCACCTGCAGCCCGGTTGCCTGGCCCATCTTCATCGGCGTTCCTTGCGGATTGGGAAGGGCCGCGCTATCGCGGCCCCCGATGCGCTACAGCGATCCGGCAACTCGTTCGAACACGTACGAGGTGAAATCGACGAGTGCCTGGTACTCCCGCTGCAGGTCGCCGGTGATCAGCACGAGCTCGCTGGCGCTGCAATCACCGCCACTCACCTTGTCCCACTGCTCCTGCGATACGCCGGCGGGTCGGGGCGGCACTGGCTTGTCGGTCATCGCGATCTCCTTGGGGCCGCTCGCGCGGCCCCCTTTTCAGTTGTTGCCGACGACCTGCTCGATCACGTAGGACGTGAACTGGACCAGGGTGTCGTAGTTCGCCTGCAGGTCGTTGATGAAGTTGGTGATCTCGCCGGTGGTGCAATCGCCACCGCTGATCTTGTCCCACTGCTCGGCGGAGACGCCCGCGGGCAGGGGTGGGACCGGCTTGTCGCTCATGGGTCTGTCCTTTCGTCGTCGGTCAGGTGTTGTTGCCGGTGTCGGTGCCCGGCACCGTGGGCTGCTGCGGATAGCCGACCTCGGGCCAGGGGCCCAGCTTGAACGGATCGGGGATGCAACCGTCGCCTTGGTACTCGCTGCCCGAGATTTCGGGCAGGTCCTTCTTCGTCACTTCCTTCATGCGTTTCTCCTGGGATGTCACGGGACGGCCGGAACGCTCGAGATTCCTGGGGATCACTTCGGCTCGGGCGCGCGGGGAACCGGATCGAGGAGGTGCGCATAGTCGACCGGCTCGCCCGCCGACTCCTGTGGCGCCCGATAGCTGAGCTCGTCGAGCACCGCCGAAACCGGCACTCCGCCCGCGATGCGCAGGACTTCCTCGAGACTGAGTTCCTTCACGACACCCTCCTCGATGAGAGGCACACTCGATCCGGGAGGCTTTCGCGCCCCGACCGGTGAGCGCATCGTATGAAGCCGCCGCCGCGGGCACAGCCGAGAATCGCGAATCGGCTCGAGGCCATTTCACCCGAGGCCGGGACGCCATGGCGCGGTAACGTCGCGTCGATGGAATCGAACGCCGGAGCCCATTTCAGGGTCGCGCTTCATCGCGCGATGGGGTGCTACCTCGCGCGGGTGCTCGAATTGCCGGGATGCGTGGGCCGCGGCGCGACGGAGGTCGAGGCGGTCGAGATGGCGCGCACGGCGATCCGCGCGCACCTGGCCATGGCGCGCGCGCTCGAAGGCGACAGCGCCATGGTGCAGCTCGAAATCCGCGTCTAGCCGCTGCTGCGGCTCCCTGGGAACGGCCGGGTTGCTGGCGCCCGGCGAGGCTGGTGTACGCTAACGCGACACTCCCCAAGCGCGCAATTCAACTTGCTGCATAGCAGCAGAGAGGAGCCGTCGCCCATGGCGAAGTACACCACCGAGAACATCCATGCCGTGGCTCTAGCGGGCCACGGTGGGGCCGGGAAAACCTTGCTGGCCGAGGCCCTGCTGTGGAAAGCCGGAGTGATCGGCGCGATGGGGAGCACGGAGCGGGGCAGCACGGTCTGCGATCACGATCCCCTCGAAAAGCAATACGGCCATTCCCTCTCGTCGTCCCTCGTCAACTTCCCCTACAAGGGCATCCACGTCCACCTGGTCGACACCCCCGGCATGCCGGATTTCGCCGGCCAGTCGATCGCGGCGCTGGCCGCGGTGGAGACGGCGGTCATCGTCATCAACGCGCAGAACGGCATCGAGCTCAACACGACCCGGATGTTCAAGGCGGCGGGCAGGCGCGGCCTCGACCGGATGATCCTGGTGAACAAGATCGACGCCGAGAACGTCGACCTGGAGGCGCTCTTGAGGCGCATCCAGGAGGTCTACGGAAAGGAATGCCTGCCCATCAACCTGCCTGCCCACGGGGGCAAGGACGTGGTCGACTGCTTCTTCAACCCGGATGGAGATTCCGATTTTTCGTCGGTGAAGGCGGCGCACTCCGCGCTCATCGACCAGGTCGTGGAGGTGGACGAAGATCTCATGGCCACCTATCTCGAGCAGGGCGAGGAGCTCAAGCCCGAGCAGCTGCACGCTCCGTTCGAAAAGGCGCTGCGCGATGGTCACCTCATCCCGGTGTGCTTCGCCTCGGCGCGCACCGGCGCGGGCGTGATGGAGTTCCTGGACATCCTCGCGAAGCTCGCGCCGAACGCGACCGAGGGCAATCCGCCGCCGTTCCTGCGCTCCGCCGAAACCGAGGGCGAGGAGTTCCATGCGGAGCCGGACCCGAAGAAGCATGTGCTCGCGCACGTCTTCAAGATCATCATGGATCCCTACGTCGGCAAGGTCGCCGTCTTCCGCGTCCACCAGGGCACGATCACGAAGGACACGCAGCTCTTCATCGGCGACGGGCGCAAGCCGTTCAAGGCCGGGCACATCTACCAGCTGCAGGGCAAGGAATACGTCGAGACCGATGCGCTCGTCCCCGGGGACCTGGGCGCGGTGGCCAAGATCGACGAGATCAACTTCAACGACGTCCTGCACGATTCGCACGACGAGGACCACATCCGGCTTCGTTCGCTCGATTTCCCCACGCCCATGCATTCGATCGCGGTGGAGCCGAAGAAGAAGGGCGACGAGCAGCGCCTCTTCGACGTGCTGCACAAGCTCGAGGTGGAGGATCCGTGCCTCTGGATCGAGCGCCATCCCACGACCCACGAGACCGTGATCCGGGGGCTGGGCGACCTGCACATGCGCACCAAGCTCGAGAAGATGCAGACGCAATACAAGCTCGAGGTCACCACCAAGCCGCCGAAGATCCCCTACCGCGAGACCATCACGCGCCGCGCCGAAGGCCACTGCCGCCACAAGAAGCAGACCGGCGGCGCCGGCCAGTTCGGCGAGGTGTTCCTCAAGATCGAGCCGCTCGCCCGCGGGTCGGGCTTCCAGTTCGCGAGCGAGGTGAAGGGCGGCGTGATCCCGACGGTGTTCATCCCCGCGGTGGAGAAGGGCGTGCGCCAGGCGCTCGACCACGGCGTCGTTGCCGGCTATCCCGTCGAAGACCTGCGCGTGATCGTCTATGACGGCAAGAGCCACGACGTGGACTCGAAGGAGATCGCCTTCGTGACCGCCGGGCGCAAGGCCGTCATCGACGCGATCCTGAAGGCCTCGCCCATCATGCTCGAGCCGATCGTGAACATCGAGATCACCGCGCCCGACCGCTTCGTGGGCGACCTCACCTCCGACCTCTCGAGCAAGCGCGGCCAGGTCACCGGCACCGAGTCCACCGGCGGCGACCTCATGTCGATCCAGGGGATCGTGCCGCTGTCCGAAGTGACCGACTACCAGTCGCGGCTTCGCTCGGTCACCGCCGGCCAGGGCGCGTACACGGTGGAGTTCAGCCACTACGCCGCGGTGCCGCCCCAGACGCAGCAGCACCTCGCCTCCCAGTTCAAGCTCGAGCGCGAGGAGGACTGACTGCAAGCTGGATGCCCGGGAAGGCAACTTTCCCGGGCTCGAAACCGAGTGGCGATTTCCGGTTGACACCCGGCGCGCGTCGCGTCATTTTCCGCAACACGCGCAACACTTCCCGTGACGACAAGAACCGGGGGTCCCGATGATCGTTCGCGACCAGCAACTGAGGCTCCTTCTCCTCGCCCAGCTCATCCGGGAGCTGAAGGCCGCGCAAGCGGAGCAAGCACCTACCCCCGATGGCTTCAGCGAGGAACAGGCCGAGCAGCTTCAGGCACTTAGCTCCGCCGAGCTGGTGCAGCTCGCGGAGATGACGGAACCGCGGGTCGCGATCCAGATCGACGCGGGCTCCCTGGAGCACGGGCTTCGCCAGGTCGGTTATCTCAACAAGCGATCCAGGCAGCTCGAGCACTTCATCCGCCACGGCGCGACCTCGAGCATGCTCACCAAGCTCTTCAAGATTTCCTCGGCGGACGTAACGCTGAAGCGGCGACTTTTTGCCGGCACGAGCCCGCTGCTGCGGCGTCCGGCGATGCCGCCGCACGGCATGCGGGAGAAGATCCAGATGCGGTGGCACGAGATCCGCAAGGACAAGAGGGGCGAGCCGGAGCGGGCCGAGGACTACGAGCTGCTGCATGCCGACTTCCCGCAGAACACGTACGCGACCCTTTATGCGGTCGTGCACGAGTTCGACAAGGATTGAGGGCTTGGCCGGCGCGCGCGAGTGCGGCCACGGCCTGTAAAAAAAAGCCCGCTTTGGTGCGGGCTTTTTCCTGACATCGCCACCGAAGTCCCGGGTATCCCCTCAAACGAACTGCCCGAGCTCCCGCTGGATGAATTCGTGGAAGTGCACCATGCCGTCTTCCATCGGGCTCTGGTAAGGGCCGTGCTCTTCGCGCCCGTCGGCGATGAGCGCGCGCCGGCCTTCGGTCATGCGCACGCAGATCTCCTCGTCCTCGATCGCGGTCTCGTGGTACGCCTTCTGCTGCGCCTGCATGTACTCCGGCTCGAAGAGCGCGATCTCCTCGGGATAGTAGAACTCGATCACGTTCAGGCACTTCTCCGGCCCGCGCGGGTAGAGCGTGGAGATCACGAGCACGTTCGGGTACCACTCGACCATCACGTTCGGGTAGTAGGTGAGCCAGATTGCGCCGTGCGCGGGCGGCTGGCCGCCCTGGAAGTTGAGCACCGCGTCGTGCCAGTCCTTGTAGGTCTTCGATCCGGGCGTGCCCAGGCGCTGGTTCACGCCCACGGTCTGCACGCTGTGCCACTCGCCGAATTCCCAGCGCAGGTCGTCGCAGGTGACGAACTTTCCGAGGCCGGGGTGGAAGGGGCCCACGTGGTAGTCCTCGAGGTAGACCTCGATGAACGTCTTCCAGTTGAAGTCGTACTCGACGGTCTCGACCTTCTTCAGCTGGTAGCCCTCGAAGTCCAGCTCCCTGGCCACGCCCAGCCTCGCAAGGTCGCGCGCGACGTCGCGCTTGCCGTTGAAAAGCATGCCGTTCCAGTGCTGCAGCTCCTGCCGCGGAAGGTCCATGCAGACTTTCTCGGGGAAGGCGGGCGCGCCCAGGTGCTTGCCTTGGCCGTCGTAGCTCCACCGATGCAGCGGGCACGTGATCGTGCCGCCGGGAAGCGTGCCCGAGCCCTTGAGCATGATCGCCTGGCGGTGCCGGCAGACGTTGGAGACGAGGTCGTGCTTGCCGCCATTGTTGACGAGCGACCAGGCGCCGTTCGCGCGCCAGTCGAGCACGCGATAGTCGCCGGGGTTGGGCGCCATCTGCACGTGGCCGACGTAGCCCGGGCCGCGGGCGAACAGCAGCCTCTCCTCGACCTGCGCGACGCGCGGGTCGAAGTACCACGAAAGGGGAAGATTGGGAGCCGAGCGAGTGAGCGCTCTCTGGCTCGCTAGATCCGTCATTATCCGCACCTCCAAGCAACTGAAGATGTAAACAAATCGGGCAATCGAGTCAGCTAGCTTTTAACTCTGCAGCTCCGTCCCGGACCGGTCTTCGGTTCAGTCCAACTGAGCCCATATTTTGGGCCAAGTTCCCTTATTTTTCAAGACCTTCGGCATGGCCATTTTGGCCCGGGGCAGGCCTGGGCCGCGGGTCGATTATCATTGGGGGCTCATTTCCCGCCGCAGCGCATGGTCCCCGCCGACACCCCCGGAGAACTCACCTTCGAAAAGGCCCTGGAGGAGCTCGAAGCCCTCGTGGCCCGGATGGAGGATGGGCGCCTGCCGCTCGAGGAATCGCTCGCCGCCTACCAGCGCGGCGCGGAGCTCATCAGGTTCTGCGAAGGTCGCTTGAGCGACGCGCAGGCGCGCATCGCGGTGCTCGAGGGTGGCGAGCTGCGCGATCTTCCGCCTCCCAAATGACCCCGCCCGACACCGACATCAGGGCCCGCCCGGTGGATTTCGATTCATGGGCCCGGGAGGTCGCCGGCCGGATGGAGTCCACGCTCGCGCAGCTGCTGCCGGGAAAGTCGCTCGCGCCATCCCGGCTCCACGATGCGATGCGCTACTCGACGCTCGGCGGGGGCAAGCGCGTGCGGGCGATGCTCGTCCACGGCGCGGGCGAATTCGCCGAAGCGACCTCCGAGCGCCTGCGCATTCCGGCGGCGGCGGTGGAACTGGTCCACGCGTATTCGCTCATCCACGACGACATGCCGTGCATGGACGACGACGTCCTGCGCCGCGGCAAGCCCACGTGCCACGTGGAGTTCGACGAGGCGACCGCGCTCCTGGCGGGCGACGCGCTGCAGAGCCTGGCCTTCCAGCTCCTCGCCGAATACAAGCTCGCCGACCGCCCGGAGGACCAGCTGAAGCTCATCCACCTGTTCGCGCTCGCATGCGGATCCCGCGGCATGGCAGGCGGGCAGGCGATCGACCTGGATGCCGTTGGCAAATCGCTCACGCTGCCCGAGCTCGAGCACATGCACATCCTGAAGACGGGCGCGCTCATCCGGTCCTCGGTGCTCATGGGCGCGTATTGCGGGCGAGCCCTGGCGCAGTCCGAGCTCGAGAAGCTCGACCGCTACGCGAAGTGCATCGGCCTCGCCTTCCAGGTCGTGGACGACGTCCTCGACGAGGAAGGCGACGCGGGCACGCTCGGCAAGACCGCCGGCAAGGACAAGGCGGCCGGGAAACCCACCTACACGAGCCTGCTGGGATTGCCCGAGGCGAGGCGCCTCGCGGGCGACCTGCTTTCGCAGGCGCACGAGGCGCTCGCGGCGTTGGGGCCCGGCGCGGCGAGGCTCGGCCAGATCGCCGACTTCATCGTCCGGCGCGAGCGCTAGAATCCACTGTCCAATGTCCTCGCACTCCCTCCTGGAAAAGATCGGCGACCCGGCGGACTTGCGCCGCCTCGACCGCCGCAGCCTCGGCCAGCTCGCCACCGAGCTGCGCGCGTTCATCGTCGATTCGGTCGCCGCCACCGGCGGCCACCTGTCCTCGAACCTCGGCACCGTCGAGCTCACGATCGCGCTGCACTACGTCTTCCGCACGCCCGAGGATCGGCTCATCTGGGACGTCGGCCACCAGACCTACGGCCACAAGATCCTCACCGGGCGGCGCGAGGGCATGCGCAAGCTGCGGCAGAAGGGCGGCATATCGGGCTTCCCCCGGCGCGAGGAAAGCCCGTACGACACGTTCGGCACCGCGCACTCCTCGACCTCGATCTCCGCCGCGCTCGGGATGGCCGTGGCCGCCAGGCGCCAGGGCTCGCAGCGCCACGTGATCGCGGTGATCGGCGACGGCGCGATGACCGCAGGCATGGCCTTCGAGGCGCTCAACAACGCGCTCCAGACCGGAACCAAGGTGATCGTGGTCCTCAACGACAACGACATGTCGATCTCGGAGAACGTGGGCGCGCTCAACAACTACCTCGCCAAGCTCATGACGGGCCGCTTCTACGCGGCGACCAAGAAGACGGCAGAGCGCGTGCTGTCGGTCGCTCCCCCCATGAAGGAGCTCGCCAAGCGCTTCGAGGAGCACGCCAAGGGCATGATCACGCCCTCGACGATGTTCGAGGAGTTCGGCTTCAACTACACCGGCCCCATCGACGGGCACAACATCGACGTGCTGGTCGATACGCTCAACAACCTGAAGCGCCTGGACGGCCCGCAATTCCTGCACGTGGTGACGCGCAAGGGGCAGGGGTACAAGCTCGCCGAAGACGATCCCATCGCCTACCATGGGCCGGGCAAGTTCGACCCGGGCGTGGGGATCGTGAAACCCAAGCCAGCGCCCGATGCGCGCCCGCGGCCCACCTACACGCAGGTCTTCGGCGAATGGCTCTGCGACATGGCGCGGCTCGATTCGAGGCTGGTGGGCATCACGCCCGCGATGCGCGAGGGCTCGGGGCTGGTGCGCTTCTCGCAGGAGTATCCCGACCGCTACTTCGACGTCGGCATCGCCGAGCAGCACGCGGTCACCTTCGCGGCCGGCATGGCCGTCGAGGGCCTGAAGCCCGTCGTCGCCATCTATTCCACGTTCCTGCAGCGCGCCTACGACCAGCTGATCCACGACGTGGCGCTGCAGAACCTCCCCGTGGTTTTCGCGCTCGACCGCGCTGGCCTCGTCGGCGCCGATGGCCCGACCCACCACGGCTGCTTCGACCATTCGTACCTGCGGTGCGTGCCCAACATGACGGTGATGGCGCCGGCGGACGAGAACGAGTGCCGCCAGATGCTCTATACCGCCTTCACGCTCGATGGTCCCGCGACGGTGCGTTATCCGCGCGGCGCGGGCGTCGGCGTCGCGGTCGCGCGCGCCATGAAGGCATTGCCCATCGGACGCGGCGAGCTCCGGCGCGAGGGCCGGCGCGTGGCGATCCTCGCTTTCGGCTCGATGCTGGCTGCCGCGCTCGAGGCCGGCGAGGCGCTCAATGCGACCGTCGCGAACATGCGCTTCGTGAAGCCCGTGGACCGCGAGCTGGCCTACCGGCTGGCCGGCACCCACGATGTCATCGTAACGGTCGAGGAAAACGTTGTAGCCGGTGGGGCCGGATCCGCGGTCGCCGAGGCGCTCGCAGCGGATGGCGTGACCGTTCCGCTGCTGATGCTCGGGCTTCCGGACCAGTTCGTGGAACACGGGGATTCGCAACAGCTGCTCGCCGAATGCGGCCTGGACGGGGCCGGCATCGCCCGCGCGATACGCGAGCACCTCGATGAATCGGGACGTCGTCCAGGAAAGGCTGCCTGACATGAAGAAGATCGCATCGCTCTGCTTGGCCGGCGCCGCCCTCATGGCCGCCCCGGCGATGGCCCAGAAGGACTGCGGCCAGGCCGACAAAGCCGTGGACAAGGTAGTGAACTATCCGGGCATGTACCGCGCCTTCAAGGATTACGGCCATTGCGACAAGGGGCCGGTCGAGGACGTCTTCACCGACGCGATCCTGCGGCTCATGGTGCAGTGGAAGGACGTGGATACGGTCGCGGCGGACGTGCAGCGCGACGCCGACTACAAGAAGTTCATCCATCGCCACCTGCAGAGCCCGGCGGCGAAGGAGGACCGGGATTCGATCTACTCGCGAGCGAAGTCGAGCTGTCCCATGACCCAGGGCCCGTTCTGCGCCGAGCTGATCGAGGTCGTCAAGGGCCAGCCGAAGAAGGACGACCTGCTCGCGCCCTTGCCCACCATCCCCACGCCCTCGAAATGACGCTTTTGCGTTAACCTACGCGCCCCACCTGGAACGACAGGGATTCGCATGAACCGCTTCACCCTCGCCGCGGCGGCAATCCTTGCCGGCGCGTGCAGCCTGGCCAATGCGCAGCAGCCCGCGCCCGAGGTCCCCAGGCACAGGTGCGAGCCCAGGCCGCAGATGCCGGGACCGCGGATGATGTCCGACGACAGCGTGCGCAAGCGTTTCCAGCGCGAGATCGACGCCTACAAGAACTGCATGAAGGCCTATGCCGACGAGCGCGCGGCCGCCGCGAAGGCGCACACGGACGCCGGCAACGCCGCCATCGGCGAATACAACGAAACGATGAAAGCCCTGCAGGAAGCCCAGCAGCGCTGAAACCAGGAGAGAAAGGCGAACCCCATGAAGACCACCCGCATCCTCGCAGCCACCGCCGCACTCGCGGTCTCCCACGCAGTGGCCCAGCCCACCGATGTGCCCCGGCAGGGCTGCGAACCCAAGCCCACCTACCCGGGGCTCAAGGCGATGAAGAGCGACGTCGAGGTGAAGGCCTTCGAGGCGTCGATGAAGGCCTACAAGGAGTGCATCGTCAAGTACATCTCCGACCGCAAGAGCTCCGTCAAGGCCCACCAGGAGGCGGAGAACAATGCGGCCAAGGAGTACAACGAGGTGATGGGCAAGATCCGCGCGGACCAGGAAGCCGCGCTCTAGGACCAGGAGGCGGCCAAGGCGATCGAAAAGCAGATCGCGCCCACGGCCCCGAGCCCCAAGGGCCGCAGCTACTGAGCCACGCAGGATCGACGCGGGGCGGCCGAGGCCGCCCCGTGTGTCTTTGGAGCCTCGATGTACCCCCCCCGCCATCCCTTCGCCGCCCTGGCCGCCGCGCTGCCCGATCGATCGGCGCTGCGCAAGGCGATAACGGCGGCCGCCCGCCGTCCCGAGCCCGAGGCGGTTGCGGCGCTGCTGCCCCTGGCGCAGCTCGCGCCCGGGCAGGACAAGGCCGTCGGCGAGCTGGCGCGCAAGCTCGTGATCGGCCTGCGCGGGAAGGGCGACGGCGGCGCGCGCGAGAACATCGTGCAAGGATTGCTGCAGGAGTTCTCGCTTTCGAGCGACGAAGGCGTGGCATTGATGTGCCTCGCCGAGGCGCTGCTGCGAATTCCGGACGCCGCCACCCGCGACGCCCTCATCCGCGACAAGGTCGGCCGCGGGGACTGGCGCGCGCACCTGGGCGGGAGCGAGTCCACGTTCATCAATGCGGCCACCTGGGGGCTGCTCATCACCGGCAAGCTCGTGGCGACGCACGACGAGCGCGGCCTCGGAAACGCCCTCACGCGCGTCACCGCCCGCATGGGCGAGCCCGTGATCCGCAAGGCCGTGGACCTCGGCATGCGCCTCATGGGCAAGCAGTTCGTGGCCGGCGAGACGATCGCCGACGCGCTCGAAAACGCGAAGCCCTTCGAGGCCCGCGGCTTCACCTATTCGTACGACATGCTGGGCGAGGCCGCGATGACGGCCGCGGACGCGCAGCGCTACCACGAGGCCTACGAGGCCGCCATCCACGCGATCGGCCGGGCCGCCGCGGGGCGGGGGCTGCTTGCCGGGCCCGGAATCTCGGTCAAGCTCTCGGCCCTGCATCCCCGGTATTCCTTCGCGCAGAGGGACCGCGTGATGGACGAGCTCTACCCGCGGATGAAGGCCCTCTTCGTGCTCGCGCGCCGGTACGACATCGGCGTGAACATCGACGCCGAGGAAACCGATCGGGTCGAGCTCTCGCTCGACCTGCTCGAGCGCCTTTGCGAGGAGCCGGACCTGGCCGGATGGAACGGCGTGGGCTACGTGGCGCAGGCCTACGGCAAGCGCTGCCCCGCGCTCGTCGACGCGCTGGTGGACCTGGCCCGGCGCACCGAGCGGCGGCTCATGGTGCGCCTGGTGAAAGGCGCCTATTGGGATTCGGAAGTGAAGCGCGCGCAGGTCGAGGGGATGGAGGACTATCCCGTGTACACGCGCAAGGTCCACACGGACCTCTCCTACCTCGCGTGCGCGCGCAAGCTCCTTTCGGCGCCGGACGCGATCTACCCCCAGTTCGCGACCCACAACGCCCAGTCGCTCGCCTCGATCCATCATATGGCGGGGGAGTGGGCGCCGGGGTCGTACGAGTTCCAGTGCCTGCACGGCATGGGAG
>CAMPHL010000003.1 GCA_946885905.1 uncultured Pseudomonadota bacterium
ACGGCCTGCTTCGCGCCGAAGCCGAAGGACCGCACCTCGATGCTGCCGGGGGTGCCCTGGACGGTGAGGGACATGTTGCCGGCCGTGGCCGCTGCGGGGAATGCGGCGGCGCAGGCCGTGACGACTGATGCGAGCGATCGCTTCATGATCCAGCTCCTGGGTTGTCGTTGTGGAATGTCCGGGTGCGCCGCCGAACGGGCTGATCGTACCCCCATCACGGGCGCTGGAACGCGCTACGATGGCGGCCGGTCGAATTCCTTTCCTTCAGCTCCCCGAATGAAGACCTTCACCCTCGCGGCCTTCGCGCCGCTCGCTTTCATTGCCGCCGCCGCGGCCCAGTCCTGTCCCACGGTCGATACACGGCCCCCGGAAGGCCGCGACCAGAAACCCACGGTCCCGGGCCAGACGCGCGCCTGCGCGGTCAAGGGCGACGTCGCCTTCGACGTGACCGTGGTCGCGAAGGGCCTGCAGCATCCGTGGGCGGTGGAACCGCTTCCGAACGGCGACTTCCTCGTGACCGAACGTCCCGGCCGCATGCGCGTCGTGAGCGCGTCCGGGCAGGTGGGCGAACCGCTCGCGGGCCTGCCCAAGGTCGAGGCGCGCGGGCAGGGAGGGCTGCTCGACGTGGCGCTGTCGCCCAGGTTCGAATCCGACCGCACGATCTACTGGTCCTTCACCGAGCCGCGCGAGGGCGGCAACGCCACGAGCGTCGCGCGCGGCGTGGTCGCGCGCGACAACAAGTCGATCGAGCAGGCGCGCGTGATCTTCCAGGCGCTGCCCGCGTACGACGGCTCGCACCATTTCGGCAGCCGCCTCGCGTTCGGCCCGGACGGGATGCTGTACGTGACGACCGGCGATCGTTCCGACCGCGTGATGCGGCCGTGGGCTCAGCGCTGGGACGGCCACATGGGCAAGACGCTGCGCATCACGACGGACGGCAAGCCGGCGCCGGGCAATCCCTTCATCGGGCAGGCCGGCAGGAAGCCCGAGATCTGGTCCACGGGACATCGCAACATCCAGGCGGCTGCGTTCGACGCGCAGGGCCGCTACTGGACCGTGGAGCACGGCGCGCGCGGCGGCGACGAGCTCAACCTCATCGAGAAGGGCAGGAACTACGGCTGGCCGATCCAGACCTTCGGCATCGAGTACTCGGGCGCGCAGATCGGCGATTCGAAGACGGACGTGCCCGGGATGGAGCGCCCCGTCTATTACTGGGACCCGGTGATCGCGCCATCGGGCGCGCAATTCCACTCGGGCACCGGCTTTCCCGCGTGGAAGGGCAACCTCTTCATCGGGGGATTGCGCTCGAAGGCCTTGGTGCGCCTCGTGCTCGACGGCAACCGCGTGACGGGCGAGGAGCACCTGCTCGGCGATCGCGGCCAGCGCATCCGCGACGTGCGGGAAGGCGCCGACGGCTCGCTCTACGTCGTCACCGACGAGTCGAACGGCGAGCTCTGGCGGATCTCACCCAAGCGCTGAGCTGCTGAAGACGCCGTCGATTTCGTTCGATGGCGAGCATGGCCACAACGTTCGGGGGTGGCCGCAGTCCAACCTGCATCGACTGGACTTCGGAGGTCGGACATGGCCGACGTGATCGTCAATTCCCGAGCCACATTTGCGGGCGGCTTCAAGGGCTTCGCCATCGGCGCCGTGGCGGGCGCCCTGTTCGCGCTGCTGCTGAGCGGCTTGTTCGTGCTGCTCAACGCGGGTGAGGGCGGCCCCGCGCTCAACATGGCTGCCGGTGCGGCCTTCGGCGGCGGCGTGGGCCTGATGATCGGGGCGATCCGCGGCAGCCGGATCGCCTCGCGCTGATTCAGCCTTCGCGGCTCGCGGCGTCGAGCTGGGCCAAGGCGGCTGCGTCCAGCTTCAGGCGCGCCGCGGCCATCACGTCGTCGAGTTGCGCTACCGAGGTCGCGCTCACGATCGGCGCCACGATGGTCGGCTGCGCCATGCTCCAGGCGAGGGAAACCTGCGCGGGTGTTGCGCCGGTGCGCGCGCTCACCGCATCGAGCGCCGCCAGGATCCGCAAGCCCCGATCGCCCTCGAAGTACTTCTTGAGTCCACCCTCGCGCGGCCGTCCCTTCACGTCCTCGAGCCGGCGGTACTTGCCGGAGAGAAAACCCTTCGCGAGGCCGAAGAAGGGGATCACCGCGAGGCCATGCTTCTCGGCCACCGGCTGGAGCGTGCGCTCGAAGGTGTGCCGGTCGTAGAGGTTGAACTCCGGCTGCAACGTCTCGTAGCGTGCGATGCCCAGCCGCTTGCTCGCGGCGAGCGACTCCACCAGGCGGTCGGGCCCATATTGGGAGGCGCCGATGGCGCGCACCTTGCCGGCCTTCACCAGGCGGTCGAGCGCTTCGAGCGTCTCGTCGACCGGCGTCGCGGGATCGTCCTTGTGCGTCTGGTAGAGGTCGATCCGGTCGGTCTGCAGGCGCCCGAGCGACTTGTCGACGTGCTTCTCGACCTGCGCGCGCGTGAGGCCCTTCTCGCCCTCGATCTCCATGCCCACCTTCGTGGCGAGCACGACTTGGTCGCGCTTGGCCGACTTGCGCAGCCACTTGCCGATGATGGCCTCGGACTCGCCGCCCTTGTGGCCGGGCACCCAGGTCGAGTAGGTGTTGGCCGTGTCGAGCAGGCTGAAGCCCGCTTCCACGAAGCGATCGAGGATCGCGTGCGAGGTGGCCTCGTCCGCCGTCCAGCCGAAGACGTTGCAGCCCAGGGCGAGGGGTGCCACCGAGAATCCCGAATTGCCGAGCTTGCGCTTTTCCATCACGCCATTATGGCGCCACCGGCCGCCCGTCCTTGATCACGCTGTGGATGCGGCTCGCGTTGGCGATGTCGGCGAGGGGGTCCGCGTCGAGCACGACCAGGTCCGCGAGCCGTCCGGGCGCGATCACCCCGGCGTCGCGCTCGAGCCCCATCACCTTGGCTCCGTTCACGGTCGCCGAGCGCAGCACCTGCAGCGGCGTCAAGCCTGCCTGGACCATGAGCTGCATCTCGCGGAAGACCGAGGGGCCGTGCAGCGTGCCGATGTTGCCGGCGTCGGTTCCCATGGCCACGGTGATGCCGGCGTCCCACACCTTCCTGAGGTTCGCGAGGATCGCCGGGGCGGTCTCGATCGCCGGTGGCTTGTCCAGGAGCTGGGCGACGCGCGGCGGGAGCTTCGCCCTGGGGATCTTGTCCAGGTCCCGCATGGTGGCCAGGATCTCCGGGTCCGCGAGCCGCTTCTCGGCATCCGTGGCGATCCACTGGTTCGAGAGCGCCATCTGGTAGCTCGACATCACGAAGATGGTCGGGCAGTAGATGGCGTTGCGCTTGCGGGCGAGGGCGATGAATTCCTCGTCGACCGGCGCGTCCACCACCGAGTGCACGAGGATGTCGGCGCCGGCTCGCAGCGCCGACTTGGCGACCGTGAGCTCGGTAGCGTGCACGGCCAGGCGAATTCCGGCGGCGTGCGCTTCGTCCGCCGCCGCGCGCACGATCGCCTCCTGCGCGGCGAGATCGTCGCCTTTCCGGTGGATGAACCACACCTTGATGAAATCGGGCTTGTACGGCAGTTGCCTTTTCACTAGCGCGCGAGCCGCTGCGGGAGAAGTGGTCTTGATGATCGGCGGGTCGCCGAGGTCGAGCTTCGTGCGGTCCACCATGGAGATGAGCGGCCCGGCGACGGCCACGCGCGGCGCGGCCTCGCTCATCGCGGCGGCATCGCGCACGGTGAAGTTCCAGAAGGGGCCGCCCACGTCCGCCACGCTGGTCACGCCGCTCGCGAGCCACGTCCTGAAGGTCACCGGCAGCCGCGCCTTGTTGCGCGCGACCTCATCCGCGTACCGCACGACTTGGTTGAAGTCCGCCGCGTCGGGGCGCGTATAGAGGTTGCCGGATTGGAAGAAGTGGACGTGCGAATCGACCAATCCCGGGATCACCCACTTGCCGCGAGCCTCGATCACCTTCGCCCCGGACGGCGGGGCGAGGCCGCGTCCGACGCCCACGATGCGGTTGCCCCGAACCAGGATCGTGGCTTCGCGCTCGACCGCGGCGGCGCCGTCGCGCTCGGGGTGGATCAGGGTCGCTCCGACGATGGCGAGCCCGGCATCGACCGAGGCTGCCACGGAGGGAGCGGGCTTGCTCATGGGCGAGCAGCCCGCGAGCAGCGCAAACGCAAGTGCGAGGGAGGCGGCGTGGAAGGGGCGCATGCGGGAGGTAGCGTAGCGGATGTGTCAAGACGTTACAGACAATGCACAAGTCTTGCAGTCCGTGGTAAAACCCTCCGCTCCTGCAACCACCTATAGGCGTCGATGCCCGTGCGAACCATCCTCCTGATTCTTTCCGTAGCCGCGCTCGCGGGCTGCACCATCTCGACCGAGCTTGGCCCGAACGGGTTCAAGGGAGGACGCCACGTCGAGCGCGACGTCACCGGCTCCAACCTCACACCGCGCGACGCGGAAGACCGCGGCATGGCGAAGAGGCTCGCGCCGGAAGACGTGAGCAAGCTGCAGCAGAACACCGGCAGCAAGGACACCAAGTAACGCCTGCGGGTCATCGTGGGGCGGCTGCTTCCGGCGGGAAGTCAGCCGCCCTGGGCTCGCCTTTCGTGCCAGATGAGTGACCCGCCGAGGACGATCAGCCACAGCGGTAGCAGTACGTTGTTGAGATCGGCAACGACCTGCACCGCTGGCACGGTATTCCGAAACGCCCCGACGAAGAACACTGTAGCGAACGCGACCCCGCACCAACCCAACCACCTTGGGAATCGTGCTTCGCCGAGCGTCGAGAAGCCGGCAAGAAGAAAGAACAATGCGAGGCACGCTTCACCCAGGAACTCCCCAATGTAGTTCCCAAGGTAGAGATTCAAGCCAATGAACATCGCGCCGAGACTGCTCTGGGCTCCAGCGCCCGACGTGGCATGGGCACCGGCCAAGGCCCAGTGGATGCTCGGCCAGCGGATGAGGCCCAAACACATGGCGAAAGCGCCCAGGGAGGCGGCGACCAGTGCGAGCGTCATTCGGCCGCGACTGGATGGACAGGCAAGATACGCACCGACCGCGCCGGGTATCAGAAGCAACGGAAGAAAAGCGTAGATCGCCCATACGGCTCTCATGGTCGAACCACCAGCCCTCAGGCGAGGAAGGACCTCGGCAGGAGTGCCATCGAGAATGTCGGGGTAGTCGAAGTTCGCGGCGAGATAGCTGAACACGAGCACGAACGCCAAGGCTGCAACAACGAAGCTCAGGCCGCCAAGGACGATCACGCTGCGATGGTGCACCGACGGTTCTTTCGGAGGGTCATTCACGGTGACGCCTGAAACGCTGCGTTGAACGGCCCGCCACCTTACCGGGCCCGTTCGAACGCTTTGTTGGACGTCGTGCCGATTGCCCTGCCTTCAACACGACGCGAAGCGCCTCGTTGACGGATGCAGAATCAGGGATGCCTCGGCGACGTCGGGTTCCAGTACGACGATGTTCGAACCCTCCTTCATGAGGCGGCGATAGTACTTGCCTCGAACACTGTCCTTGTTAGATGCCGGCCCGGATCGCGCGCCGAAGTGGCTGCGGTAGTTGGTGCGGCCGCGCTGGATCAGCGTACGCTGCAACTTGTAGTTGGACAGCATCACTTCTTCTTCATCGGGACGACATTCCCGGCACCGGGAACTTCGGATCGCCAATCTTGAACCGAAGCATGCGCGTGTGCGCACGTGCCTGTGCCAGGAATCGCAGGCGCTCGACTATCCGGTTGTTCAGGTCGACGAGCTCCGCTTCGGTCAATTTGTCGATATCGATTGCCACGATGCCCTCAGTTTCTCCCATGCTTCTTATGCTGTCTAACGCGGTACCGAGTGACCGGCCACCGCTGCCAATTCCGCGCCGCCGAGCACGCCCTATCGCTCCTGTATGCAGCTAGCCGTCAACTTCCACCCCGTTGTCGTGACACCAATCGAGCAGCGCCTGTCTTTGTGCAGCGGCATCGAACTCGTACCACCGCTCGAGCATTCCGCGTTCTTCGAGGAGATCCTTGAAGCGCGCGTAGGCACTCCGGCTGCGGAAGATCTCGCGGACCTTGCGTAGGTCACTTTCCAAGAAGTCCTCGGCGAACGCGATTGCGAGGGGTTTGCCGAGACCGAGATCCTTCTTGTGCGGTATGCAGAGGTACCGCCCCTCTTGGTCGATGTCCGCCGGCAACTCTTCTTCGTTGTCCCCATACTCGGAATGGCAGTGAATCGCGCCCGTCTCTTTGCACACGTACGCCGTGTGCTCGAACGGTTCGCCGAAACTCACGAATTCGAAAGCGTCCAAGACATCCTGAAACTTCAATCGGGCCACGTTCGTTGACGGCTAACGATCCTGTTGAGCGGCCGGCCGCGATGCGTCCCCGCACCTGCGAGCGCGCAATCCGTTGCGAGCACGGTGCGGCCACGTTGATTCACGTTACGCTCCGACGCTTTGTTAGAACGCGTCATGATCGCTATTGAAGAACAGATGGGTGGGCCGCCAGGAACATGGCGCCCGCATGAATGACCGCACCAAGACCTACGGCTCGCAGCGCAATACCACGGGAAATCCGCGGAAGCACCTGCCGCAATGCGTAGAGGGCCAAAGGAAGGTAGAGGAATGCAGCAGTGATCGAGCCTGGTGAATAGGTGCGGGTGACGACGCCGCCGAGAAGGTGCAGAGCCGCATTGATGCCGAGAATCGCCGCAAGTGTAGCGACGAGCCATGCCAGGGAGTTGCGCACTCGAATGGCGACGACGGAGACGACCATGAGGAGCCAGAAAACGCCGTTAAGGACCAGGAACTGAGTATTCGATACGAATGACCCAGAGAGACGTGACACCCAGTCCGGAAAGTGCAGCCAATACTCCTCGGCGATGTGAAGGCCATACGCGAGCGGGAAGAGCCAGATCCAGAGCCCGATCGATGATGAGGCGGTGGGGACGATCTGATTCAATCCCTTGCCGGCGACCGACGATAACGTTTGGGGCCACGAGACTTTCATGACGCCTAACGATTGAGTTCAGCGGCGGACCACGATGCCGCGCGCACCGGCGAGCACGCAATCGATTGCGAGCACGGTGCGGCCATAGCTGCATCACCGTCCGCTGCGAATATAAGGAGACTCCCCGCACTCGAAGCGGCGGAACCGCATGGCATCTAGGTGCCAAGATTGAGTTTCTGAAGATCAATCTGAAACGAGGGGGAAGTCTCAAATGGATATTACGACCGCTGGAGTCGATCTGGCAAAGAACCTCATCACGGTCTGCGCCCAGGATCCCTCGGGTCGCACGGTGGAGCGCCGGGACCTGCGCCGTGATGGTTTCCTGGCGTGGCTGCGACGGCTGCCAATGGGTTGCTTGGTCGGCATGGAGGCGTGCAGCGCAGCCCACTACTGGGCTCGAGAAATGGCGGCGATGGGGCTGGTTGCGCGAATTATGGCCGCAGAGTTCGTGCAACCTTTCCGCAAGAGCCGTGCCGGCAAGAACGACCGCAACGATGCCGAGGCGATCGCGATTGCCGTGCGCGAGGCGAACATGCGCTTCGTGCCCGTGAAGAGTGTCGAACAGCAGGCTCGGCTTGCCAGACATCGGGTGCGCGAAGGATGGAAGGAAGAGCGGACCGCTCTCGGTAATCGCATTCGCGGCCTCCTGGCTGAGTTCGGGGTGGTGATACCCAAGTCACAGGCGGCCCTGGGTCGTGCGCTAGCCGAAGCGCTGCATGATGAGCGCTTGCCTGGCCCGGTGCGCGAGCTGGTGCGCGAGAGCAGGGAGCATCTCGAGGTCCTTGGCCAGCGCATCGCCCACTGCGATCGCGCCATCGGCCTTGCTTGCCGCGGCGACCCAGCAACCACTCGGCTTCGTGAGCTCTGTGGGGTGGGTCCGACCGTGGCGGATGCCGCCGTGGCCACAATCGGTGATGCGCGCGCTTTTCGCAATGGCCGGCAGTTCGCGGCCTGGCTGGGGATGACCCCACGCCAATTCTCGAGCGGCGGGGTGACGCGCCTTGGCGGAATCACGCGGCGCGGCGATGCCTACTTGAGGACCCTGCTGATCCAGGGTGCGCGCTCCGCGCTGAAGAGCGCGCGCAATCAGGCGCCTGATCGAGCGAGCCGCTTGCAGCAATGGATCGTGCAGCTCTATGCCCGCGTCGGCTACCAGAAGACGTTGGTGGCGATCGCCAACAAGAACGCGCGCGTTATCTGGGCCCTTCTCGCGCGCGACGAAGCTTACAACCCGGAAGCATGGAAGGCTTACCAACCCTCATCTCCGTAGTCGACTGCAACACGCGATAGCGAACCGGTCAGACCGGCCGCGGAAGAACCTGGCTAACAATGCGGCAGGCACAACGTGAGGCGCTTGATCGGCACCTCATGGCCCACGCCGACCAGCGAATGAGGTTCCGCGGTGCGGCTTATATCCTGGCCCGCATGCGACCGACTGCATGCAACAAGGCCGTTTAAGGATCTGCAGTCTGTTCCTGGATTCGCACGAATGTGACGCCGACTGAAACAACACCACTTTACTAAGCGCCTTTTATGCGAAATCGACGACGACGACCGTTGACGGGAAGTCTCTTAAGGCGTTGTTAGCCGGCAATTTGGTCATATCCGCATGACTTCCGATCCAAAACCACTGCACGCCCTCGGAAGTATCGTGGCCAAGCGCGCGATGGTGCTCGCCGACGCGCACCGACCAGAGTTTCCCAAGGCGCTTGAAGTGAAGCGAAGGGTGCCGCGGATCGGATTTGAGAAGCTGGAAGTTCTTGTCGGCGACTGCGCGGACGGCCTTAGGCAGCGCGTCATATAGCGCCCAAAAGCGGCCGGATGCCGTGTGCTTCAAAGGGGGCGGGTTTTTCCTGCCCTGTGGTCGGCCATCGAGTCTTCGATGAGGCGGTCAAGTTTCCCCGCTGCCGCGTCGGCTTCGATTTGACGATCCCAAACCTGGGCGTCGAACTCGGCAAACCACTCCCGGAACTGCGCAAGTTCCTCGGGAGAAAGGCTCTTGATGAGGAGTTCGAGTTTCTCGACGGCGCCCACGATGGCCCCTGTGAAAAGACGTCAAATAATTGTACGCCGGTCACTAATTGCCGGCTAACGCTTCGGTGAGCGGCCGGCCACCGCTGCCAATTGGTGCAGCCGCGCACAAGATGCAAAGCGCGGCACCGGCACCCTACGTTGGAACCCGGACCGCTCCGGCGGGTAGTTAGATGTCACCAACGGCACGACGCTGACACCACTTGAACCCTGCGACAGCGAATACTAGTTGCGGGATGATGGCGATAAGCACGGTCGCTAAGATGTAGCCAAGGAATGCTTCCAATGGTGCGTTGGTAGTAGCGTAGATGACGCCCACAGTTGCTATGGAGGCCAAAGAGATTGATGCTCCTGCTCCGGCCGACATCAGTAGGCTTGCGCGGCCCTTCGCGACTCGATAACCGGCAATCAGCGGCAGCACAGTCAGCGACGCCGCAAATGCCGCAGTTCTCAGAAACGTCTCCTCTTCCGGGTGCGCGCTGGTGGCATGTATCAGGACGATCATTAGCACCTCAACGCCCCAAACTGGCGCCACTGCCGATAGAAATGTCATCGGTTCAGCGACATCTAACTTCGATTGGTGCGACAGGTGTTCTGGCGCTTGCGCATATAAAACCCCTACTGCGGAATAACAACAATTGTCAGGTTCACCGCCCACGCAGTCAACGTCTGGCCGCTGCAGCCGTTGTTCGCTTCTCCCCCCGCTTCCTTGCGCATGGACGAGGCTGCGTCCCTTTCCTTCGATCGCGCCGATGGCCCGTTGGGCAAGTCGCTGCTCATCGAGCGCGTGCGCGAGGCCGTGCGTCTTCGCCGCTACAGCGTGCGTACGGAGCACGCGTATTGCACCTGGATTCTGCGCTACCTCCGTTTCAACGGCTTGCGGCACCCGAGCCAGTTGAGCGGGGAGCAGGTCGTGGCCTTCCTCTCCTCGATCGCCAACCGGGACAAGGTCTCGGCCTCGACGCATAACCAGGCTCTCGCGGCGCTGCTCTTCCTGTACAGGGATGTGCTGCACCAGGAACCAGAGTGGATGCAGGAGATCACGCGTGCGAGGCGCCCGCAGCGCTTACCGGCCGTGCTCACGCGCGCGGAAGCGAAGGCCGTGCTGGCCGCCATGTCGGGCGACCACGCGCTGATGGCACGCCTCATGTACGGCAGCGGCATTCGCCTCATCGAATGCCTGCGGCTGCGCGTGAAGGATCTAGACCTCGATGCCGGCCAGCTCGTGGTCCGGTTGGGCAAGGGCGCAAAGGATCGGGTCACGATGGTGCCCGCTTCCCTCACCGCCGACCTGCGGGCACACCTCGGGCGCGTGCGCCGGATCTACGAGCGTGATCGGGCGGCGGGGGTGGCCGGTGTCGAGGTCCGGGAGGCAGAGGCATCGATGCGCCTGGAAGCTGGCCGTCTGTGGGGCTGGCACCGGTGTCCTCGCACGTGCTGCGCCACTCCTTCGCCACCCACCTGGTCGAGGACGGCGTCGACATCCGCACGGTGCAGGAGCTGCTCGGCCACAAGGACGTGAGCACGACCATGGTCTACGTCCACGTCCTCAACCGCGGGGACCGGCGGGTCGAAAGCCCGCTGGACCGCTAGGCAATCAGGCGGCGGCGACCTTGGCGGCTGCGCGCAGGTCCTGCACGATGCGGCCGGACTGGGCGATCTCGGCGTCGTGGTCCGCGTCGCGCCAGGGCTCGGCGAGGGCGGCCTCGTACCAGCGCTTCATCGAGGGCGCGGCGAGCAGGCGGCGCGCATAGCCGGCGGCCGGCTCGGACAGCTCCAGGCCATACGACTGCACGCGGAAGGCGACCGGGCAGAAGAAGGCGTCCACGCCGCCGAGCTCGCGCCCCGCGAGGAAGGGGCCGCCGAAGCGATCGAGGCCCTCGGTCCAAAGCTGGGAGATGCGGGCGACGTCCTTCGCCAGCGCATCGCTCACGCGGTGCAGCTTCACGCGCACGCCGCAGCTCATGCCGCAGTCGTTCCGCAAAGCCTGGAAGCCGCTGTGCATCTCGGCGGCCGCGCAGCGCGCCCAGGCCCGTGCGGTGGCATCGGTTGGCCATACGCCCGCATGGCGATCGGCCAGATACTCGAGTATCGCGAGCGAATCCCAGACCTGGCGTCCTTCGTGGTGCAGCACCGGCACGCGGTTGGTCGGCGACTTCCCCGCGATCGAGCGCAGGAACCCTGCCCCGAATACGTGGTTCACCTCCTCGAACGGGATGCCCAGCTCGCTCATCAGCGCCCAGGGGCGCAGCGACCAGGAGGAGTAGTTCTTGTTGCCGATATGGAGGGTATACATCCAGCCATTGTGCCGCCCGGGCGCGGCGGCGGCCAAACGACTTCTACTCGCTTGCTTGTGAGCCGGGCTCACGCTCCACGCCGCTCACCGCCGTGAGGATCCCTTGCATCACGGCGAGCGGTGGTGGGGGGCATCCCGGCACCACGACATCCACGGGGATCACGCTGGCCACCCCGCCGCAGGTCGCGTAGCCCGTGCCGAAGATGCCGCCATCGCGTCCGCAGTCGCCCACCGCGACCACCAGCTTCGGATTGGGCATCGCCTCGTAGGCGATGCGAAGCGCACGCTCCATGTTGCGCGAGACGGGGCCGGTCACGAGGAGCATGTCGGCGTGCCTCGGGCTCGCGGCGAAGCGGATGCCCATGCCTTCGAGGTTGTAGTAGGGATTTCCGAGCGCCTGCAGCTCGAGCTCGCAGCCGTTGCACGATCCCGCATCCACCTGGCGTATGACCAGGGCGCGCCCGAGGATCTCGAGGATGCGCTTCTCGATGGCGGCCGAGCGCGTGCGCCACTCCTCGCGCGCCTCGGGCGCGGGCTCGCTCACCAGGCCCGTGCGCGCAATCCTGAAGAGGATGGGAATCATGATCCTCTCCCAAAAGACAGGGTCCGGCCGATGGACGGGGTTTCGCGAAGCACCATCAGCAATCGACGCCCGAGTAACTGAGGTTGAAGCTCTTGTTGATGAGCGGGAAGTCCGGGACGATGTTGCCCAGGATCGCGTGCTCGATCACCTGCCAGTTGTGCCACGACGGGTCGTGCGCGTGGCCGATCGCGATGCGCCCGCCTTCGCCCGCCTCGAGCGCTACCAGCACCTCGCCGCGCCAGCCTTCGATCCAGCCCGCGCCGAAGGCGCCCGCTTCGATCTCGCCCACCTCGGAGCGCGTGGGGCCCTCGGGCATGCCGCGAATGATCTCGTCGATCAACCGCAGGGACTCCTCGAGCTCGTCGAAACGATTTACCACGCGCGCCGCCACGTCGCCGTTGCGGTGGACCACTTTCTTCACTGCGAGAGCGGCATAAGGCTCGATGGGGTGGTCGACCCGCAGGTCGAAGGCCTGGCCGCTTGCCCGGCCGGCGAGGCCCACGAGCCCGAGGCGCTTGGCGAGCTGCGGCTCGACGCGCCCCGCAGTGAGGAAACGGTCCTGCAGTCCCGAGTGCTCGTCGAAGATGCGCCGCAGGCCGGCCGCTTCATCGCCGACCATGCCGGCTACGCGGCGCATGACACCCAGGCCTTCGCCCGAAGGATCGACGCTCACGCCGCCCGGAACCACGCAGTCCATCATGAAGCGGTGGCCGAAGGCGAGGTCGGAAGCCCGCACCCAGTCTTCCTTCAGGCGCATGAACTGGGCGAGCGCGAAGCCGAACCCTCCATCGTTGCCGAGCGCGCCCAGGTCGCCCAGGTGGTTGGCCACGCGCTCGCGCTCGAGCATGAGCGCCCGCAGCCAGGCGGCGCGCTGCGGCACGGCCGCCCCCGCGATCGACTCCACCGCCGCCGCGTACGCCCATGCGTAGGCCACGGTCGAGTCGCCCGAGACCCGCCCCGCAAGGCGGGCGCCGTCGATGAACGTAAGCTCGGTGAAGCGCCGGTCGATTCCCTTGTGCGCGTAGCCCAGCCGCTCCTCGAGCCGCAGGACCTTCTCGCCGACGACGGAGAAGCGGAAGTGTCCCGGCTCGATGATCCCGGCATGGATCGGCCCTACGGCGATCTCGTGCACGCCGTCGCCCTCCACGCGGACGAACGGATAGTTGTCCGGAAGGTTCTCGCGTGTCGCGTTCACGTCGAACTCGGCGCGCAGCGGGAACTCGTGCGCGCCCCACGCCCCGTGCCGCAGCCACTGGCGCCAATCGGCTGCGCCCTCGGGGGTCGCGCCGAGCAGGTCGCGGGCGGCCCGTTGCATCCGGTTGGCCGCGGGAAAGAGGCCCGAGAGGTCCGGGTAGGAATCGGCCGCGAGGGCGAGCTCCACGATCCGCAAGCCCTCGGCGGTGGCGTAGGCGGCGAACATCGACCGGCGGCCGGCGCGCTCCCCGCCCCAGAGCGAGACCAGGCGCGCGCCTGCATCGTGGTGCGCTCGTGCGGCCTCGATCCAGCCATCGCGATCCACGAGTTGAGGGCGCCCCATGGTCAACCCAGCAGCCGCGCGGCCTGCGCGTACCAGGCCGCGAGGTAGGGCGGGATCCACAGGCCCAGCATGAGCCCCAGTCCCAGGTGGATGAAGACCGGCGCGAGCGCCGGCTGGTGCGCGAGCGGCGCCAGGCGCGAATCGCCGAACACCATCGGCTGCACGCGCGAGAAGACCGCGGCGAAGGCCACGCCGAGGGCGAGCAGCAGGAAGGGCGTCGCCCAGGCGTGCTCGCGCATCGCGGTGGTGAGGATCAGGAACTCGCTCGCGAACACGCCGAAGGGCGGCATCCCCAGGATCGCGAGCGTGCCCAGCATCAGGCCCCAACCGATCGTCGGGCTCACCTTGGCGAGCCCGCGGATGTCCTCCATCACCTGCGTTCCGGCCGTCTGGGTGGCGTGGCCCACGGCGAAGAAGATGCCGCTCTTCACCAGCGAGTGCACCGTCATGTGCAGCAGCCCCGCGAAGTTCGCGATCGCCCCGCCCATGCCGAAGGCGAAGGTGATGAGTCCCATGTGCTCGATCGAGGAGTAGGCGAACATGCGCTTCACGTCGCGCTGGCGCGAGAGGAAGAATGCCGCCACCACGACCGAGGTGAGGCCGAAGCCCATCATCAGGTTGCCGGCGAAGCGCGATTCGAGCGCCCCGTCGGCGAGCACCTTGCAGCGCACCACGCTGTAGAGCGCGACGTTGAGCAGCAGCCCGGAGAGCACCGCGGAGATGGGCGTGGGGCCCTCGGCGTGCGCGTCCGGCAGCCAGTTGTGCAGCGGCACCAACCCCACCTTAGTGCCGTAGCCCACGAGCAGGAAGACGAAGGCGAGCGACATGATCGCGGGCTCGAGCTGGTGCTTGACCAGGTCCAGGTGCGTCCAGAGCAGCGCGTTGCCCTCGGCGCCCAGCACGCGCTCGGCGGCGAAGTAGAGCAGGATCGTGCCGAAGAGCGCCTGCGCGATGCCCACGCCGCAAAGGATGAAGTACTTCCACGCCGCCTCCAGGCTCGCGGGCGTGCGGTAGACCGCCACCAGCAGCACCGTGGCGAGCGTCGCGGCCTCCAGCGCCACCCACAGGATCCCGAGGTTGTTGGTCGTGAGCGCGAGCAGCATGGTGAAGGTGAACACCTGGTACATGCTGTGGTAGAGGCGCAGGCGCGCGGGGGTCATCCGCCCCCTGTCGCGCTCGATGCGCATGTACGGGCGCGAGAATAGCGAGGTCGTCAACGCCACGAACGCGGTGAGCGTCACCAGGAAGACGTTGAGCGGATCGAGCAGGAACTGGTCGGAGAAGAGCACCACGGGGCCGCCGGCCACGATCTCCACCGTGATCCACGCGCCGCATGCGAAGGTCGCGAAGCTGAAGGCCGAGTTGGCCTCGGGCGCGCGGTCGTGCTCGCCCAGCGCCCAGAGGAGCAGCCCCCCGGCGAGCGGCGTGGCGAGGAGCAGGGCAAGCAGGATCTCCACTATTCGTCCTTCAGCTTCTCGAGGTGGTGGATGTCGAGCGAGTCGAACTGCTCGCGGATCTGGAACAGGAACACGCCCAGGATCACCATGCCGACCAGCACGTCCAGGGCGATGCCCAGCTCGACCACCATCGGCATGCCGTAGGTGGCGCTGGTGGCCGCGAAGAAAAGGCCGTTCTCCATCGCGAGGAAGGCGATCACCTGCGGCACGGCCTTCGAGCGCGTGATCATCATGAGGAAGGACATGAGCACGCAGGCGAGCGCGATGCCGAGCGTGCCGCGCGCGATGGAGCGCGAGAATTCCGAGATGGGCAGCGCCAGGTTGAAGGCGAACACCACCAGGCCGATGCCCACCAGCATCATCGTGGGCACGTTGAGCAGCGTCTCGATGTCCCACTTCACCGACAGGCGCCGGATGAGGCGGTGCAGGATCCAGGGCAGGAGCACCACCTTGAGCGCGAAGGTGATGCCGGCCGACCAGTAGAGGTGCTGCTGGCCGGTCGCGAAGGCCACGGTCGCCGTGGAGCCCACGAGCGCCAGGCCCTGCAGCTGGAAGAGGTGGATCAGCGTCACGATGCGCCGTTGCGACAGCATCGCGAAGGCGATGAGCAGGAGCACCGCCGCGAAGAGATTGACGACCTGAGTGGCCAGCTCGTTCACGCTCTCAGGCTCCCAGGAGCAGGTGCACGAGGAGCGCCAGCACGCCGAGCAGGAAGGCGGTGGCGAGGAACTCCGGCACCCGGAAGATGCGCATCTTGGCGAGGATCGTCTCGATGAGGGCGAGGAGGAAGCCGCCCGCGGCGAGCTTCACCGCGAGCACCGGCAGCGCGAAGAGCAAGGCCATGTGGTCGTTGGCCTGCGCGACCCCCCAGGGCAGGAAGAGAGCCAGCCCCGCGCACGAGTAGGCGAAGAGCTTGAGCGCCGCCGCCCATTCCATGAGCGCGAGGTGGCGTCCCGAGTACTCGAGCAGGAGCGCCTCGTGGATCATGGTGAGCTCGAGGTGCGTTGACGGGTTGTCCACCGGGATGCGCGCGTTCTCGGCGAGCGAAACCATGGTGAAGGCCACGCCCGCGAAGGCGAGGCTGGGCAGGATCGCGAGCTCGCGGTGCGCGAGGCTCGTCACGATGGTCGCGAGCGAGGTGGAGCTCGCGATGAGCGAAAGCGTGAAGAGCACCATGAGGAACGCGGGCTCCGCGAGGAAGCCCACGAGCATCTCGCGCCGCGCGCCGAGGCTGCCGAAGGCGGTGCCGATGTCCATGGCCGCGAGCGAGATGAACAGGCGCGCCAGCGCGAACACTCCGACCAGCGCAATCGCATCGGCCGCGGGCGCCAGCGGCAGGTTGGTCGAAAGGGTCGGGATGATCATCGAGGCGAGCAGCATGCAGCCGAACACCACGTACGGCGCGGTGCGGAACATGGCGGTCGAGCCGTGGGCGACCACGGACTCCTTCCAGAAGAGCTTGTGCAGCGTGCGGAAGGGCATGGTGAGCGGCGGGGCACGCCGGTTCTGCAGCCACGCCCGGCACTGGTTCACCCAACCCATGAGCAGGGGTGCCCCCAGGAGCGCCACGACCATGGCGGAGAACTGCGCGAGGATGCCTTCGACGTTCATGCCTGGGTGAGGAAGAGCATCGCCACCAGCGTGAGGAAGCTGTAGAGCAGGTAGATCGAGATGCGCCCGCGCTGCAGCTTGCCGATGATGCGCGAGGCCTGCTCCGTGGCCTTGGCGATGCGCAGGTAGATCCAGCCCCACAGGGGGTCCTCGACGATCACGCGATAGCGCGGAGCGGTGCTGAAGGCGGTCGGCAGCTCGCGGTGCATCTTGTAGAAGGGCTCGAAGATCTGCCGGATCGGCTGGCCGAAGCCCTCGGCCGTGTCCTGCATGCGCGCGGTCTGCGCCGGGAAGCCGCAGTCCCACGGCGCGGCCTTGCGCACGCGCCCGTGGTACAGGCGCCGCACCAGCACGAAGGCGAAGGCCATGAGGGCCAGGGTCATGATGAACACGAGCAGCGGGCTGTACGAGGCGCGCTCCGCGCTCACCGGCGCGAGCAGCATCCAGTCGCCGATGTGGCCGCTCTGGGCGAGGCCGCGCCCGACGAGCGCGAACGGGATCGGGTCGATCACCCTGATGACCGCCACCGGGAATAGACCCGCGAGCACGCACCCGGCGGCGAGCCAGATGAGCCCCAGGCGTTCCATGCCGCCCGCGTCGCGCGCGTGCGCGAGCTTCTCTTCGCGTGGCCGCCCGAGGAAGATCACCCCGAAGAACTTGACCATCACGTAGCCGGCGAGGGCGGCCACCAGCGCCACGCCCGCGGCGAAGATCGGCACCAGCATCTTGAGGTACGGGTTGGGCAGCCCCCCGGTGAAGAGGAAGCCCTGCAGCAGGAGCCACTCCGAGACGAAGCCGTTGGAGGGCGGCAGGCCCGCGCTCGCGATCACACCCACCAGCACGGTCATCGCCACCCACGGCATGTGGCGCAGCAGACCGCCCAGCCTGCCCAGGTTCCTCTCGTGCGTGGCGTGCAGCACCGAGCCCGTGCCCAGGAAGAGCAGGCTCTTGAACAGCGCGTGGTTCAGGCAGTGGTAGAGCATCGCCGTGAGCGCGAGGGCGGCCAGCGCCGGCATGCGGTAGGCGTGGAAGACGATCGCCAGGCCCAGCCCCATCACCAGCAGCCCGATGTTCTCGATCGACGAGTAGGCGAGCAGCCGCTTCATGTCGACCTGCGCGGCCGCGAACACCGCGCCGAAGAGGGCGGTGGCGAGGCCCAGCACCAGCGCCACCACGCCCCACCACCACAGCGGCGTGCCCAGCAGGTCGAAGGTGACTCGCGTAAGGCCGTAGATCGCGGTCTTGAGCATCACCCCGCTCATGAGCGCCGAAACCGGGGAAGGCGCGGCCGGATGCGCCTCGGGCAGCCAGACGTGCAGTGGCAGGATTCCCGCCTTCGCCCCGAAGCCGAAGAGCGCGAGCAGGAACGCAGCCGAGGCCCAGAAGGGCGAAAGCTCCTGCGCCCGCATGTTGGCGAAGGTGTAGTCCCCGGTGTTGGCCTGGAGCACGCCGAAGCACAGCAGGATCGCGATCGCGCCCACGTGCGCGATCAGCAGGTAGAGGTAGCCGGCGCGCTGGATCTCCGGGATGCGGTGATTGGTCGTGACCAGGAAGTACGACGACAGCGCCATCAGCTCCCAGCTCACCATGAAGGCGTACGCGTCGTCGGCGATCAGCACGATCGCCATGGCCGCCAGGAAGACGTGGAACTGCAGGCAGATGAGGCCCGGCGCGGTGCCTTCGCCGATCCTGAAGTAGCCGCCGGCGAAGATGGCGATGCCCGCCCCGGCCAACCCCAGGATGGCGAGGAAGAATGCGGAGAGCGCATCCAGGCGCAGGTGGAAGGGCAGGTCGGGCAGCCCGATCGCGAGCACCGCGACCTCGGGAGTGCCCGGGACCGCGCCGATGCCGAGCGCGCCCAGGACGATGCACAGCAGCGCGGACAGGGGAAACAGGAAGCGGGCGACGAACGCGAAATCGCGCAGCTTGAGGATCCCGGCCAACCCGATGACGAGCCAGCCTGCGACGACCATGAGGACGCCGTCGATTGCGAGCAACTGCCCGTTCACACGGGCTCGACTTTCGAGTCCAGGTAGTAGCCGGCGCCCCTTTCGGTGCGGATCAGCTTCGGCGCGTTGGGACTTTCCTCGACCTTGCGGCGCAACCTCAGGATCTGGACGTCGATCGAGCGATCGTAGATGTCGTCGTGGAGCCGGCTCGCCTCGAGCAGCTGGTCGCGCGAGAGGATGCGGCCGGGCGCCTTCAGGAACGCGACGAGCAGGGCGTACTCGCTGTTGGTGAGCTCGACGTTGCGGGCATCCGGCGCCCTGAGCTTGCGCGTGCCGGTGTTGAGCTCCCAGCCGGAGAATCGATACGCGCGGACCTTCTCGCTGCGGCGCGAGGCGCGCTTGCCTTCCGTTCGCCGCAGCACGGCGCGAACGCGCGCGAGGAGCTCGCGATTGCTGAAGGGCTTGGTCACGTAGTCGTCGGCGCCGAGCTCCAGGCCCATCACGCGATCGACTTCTTCCTTGCGCCCCGTGAGGATGATGATCGGCAGGTCGAGGGACTCGCGCAGGCGCCGCGCGATCGCGAGGCCGTCCTCGTCCGGCAGCTTGAGGTCGAGGATCACGAGGTCGACGATCTCGTCCGAAAGGACCTTGTCCATGTCCGCCCCGGTCTCGGCCACGGAGACCTGGAAGTTGTTCTCCGAGAGGTACTCGTTGATCAACTCGCGAATGGCGACGTCGTCGTCGACGACAAGGATGTGAGCTTCCACGCGGGGCGGTCCGAGGGTTCGGTTGCGGCCATTCTAACGCCGAACCCGTAGAATCCCAATCGAATCAAGGATGAACACGACACTCTTCGGGGCGGCCTACCTGCTGCTCGCGCTCTTCAGCGCGAGCCTGCCCCGCTTCGAGCCGCTGCACGTGTGGCCTGCGCACGGCTTGGCGCTCGGAGCGCTCCTGCTGGCCGCCCCGGCGCGATGGGTGCGCTACCTCGTGGTCATCCTCGGGGCCACGCTGGTCGCCGGATGGGTGGGCCGCCTGCCCATTCCCGAGCTCGCGCTCACCGCAGGTGTGGCCATCGTCCTTCCGCCCCTCACGGCGATCGGTCTTTCGCGCCTCGCCGGCCCGCGCGTGCAGGTGGACAGCATCCGCGCGCTGGCGGCCTTCCTGGTGGGGATGGTGGCCGTCGTCATCGTCGCGGCCCTGCTCGAAGCCGCCTATGCGCATTTCGTCCACGGGGTGCCCATGCGTCCGCATTGGACGATCGCATTCGTGTCCGCGATGCTCGGCATGCTGCTGCTCGCACCCCTGGTGCTCGCCTGGAGCCGGCCGGGCTTCCCCGAGGCGCTCGCGCAGCGGCGCACGCGCATGCCCGAGCTGATCGCGCTCTACGTGGGCCTGGTCCTCGCCACCTATTACATCTTCGCGGCTCCGGCCGAGGCCACGGGCTTGACCCCGCCGCTGCTCTACCTCTGCGCGCCGTTCCTCATCTGGGCGGCGCTGCGCTTCGGCCTGCGCTCCTCCACGCTCGGCATCGCGATCTTCGGCCTCATGGCCTACTGGTTCACCGGCCACGGCGCAGGGCCCTTCGCGATCGCCGCGCCCGGCGATACGGCGCTACTGCACCTGCACGCCTATCTCGCCACGATCATCGTGACCACGCTCTTCTCCGCGGCGCTGCTGGTGGAGCGGCGCGAGGCCGAGAAGGAGACCGAGGAGTGGCGCTTCCGGCACGAGCGCGTGATCCGCGCGAGCGCCAGCCTCACCTACGACTTCGACCCGGTGAGCGGGTCGATCGTCTGGGACGGCGACACACGGCGCGTGATCGGCACCGACGCTTCCGAAGTCGCCACCGCCCGGGGGTGGATGGGGCGCGTGCATCCGGACGACCGCGTGAGGCTGCGGGGGCTGAGGAAGCAGCTCACCTCGGGGGAGATCTCGCACATCGCGATGGAGTACCGCTTCCGCCGCGACGACGACGAGTACGCGACGCTCGGGGTGAACGCCTACCTCATCGGCGATCCCGCGCACGACCGCGAAGGCCGCCACGTCGTGGGTTTCGTGAAGGACGTCTCGGAGAAGGTGCGCGCCGACGAGGAGCGCCGGCGGCTCGAGGCGCAGTTGAAGCAGGCCGAGAAGATGCAGGCCGTGGGACACCTGGCCGGCGGCATCGCGCACGACTTCAACAACATCCTGGGCGCGATCCTGGGCTATGGCGAGCTCGCCCAGCGCCGCGCCGAGGGCGACCAGCGCCGCTACCTCGACACGATCATGGACGCGGGCAACCGCGGCAAGTCGCTCGTGAACCAGATCCTGTCGTACAGCCGCGCGGAGGGCGCCGCGAAGGCCCCGGTGATCGTGGCGCCGGTGGCGCAGGAAGCATGCGACCTCGTGCGCGGCTCTTCGCCGGGCGTCGAGGTGCACTTCGAGAACGCGGCCGGGGATGCGGCCGTCCTGGGCGATCCGACGCGCCTGCACCAGCTCCTCATGAACCTATCCACCAACGCGATCCACGCGATGGAAGGAGGCGGCACGCTGGACCTGAAGGTCGACTGCGAGCGCCTGGCGGCGCCGCACAAGGTGCGCAGCGGCGAGGTGCCGCCGGGCGAATACGTGCGCATCCGCGTGGCCGACAGCGGGCACGGCATCGCCCCCGAGGTGATCGACCGCATCTTCGAGCCGTTCTTCACCACCAAGCCCGCGGGCCGCGGGACGGGGCTTGGGCTCGCGCTCGTGCACTCGGTGGTGACCGAGCACCTGGGCTACATCGACGTCGCGAGCGAGCTCGGGCACGGCACCACGTTCACGGTCTGGATCCCCCGCATCGAAGGCGCGGTGGCGGCCGAATCGCGCGCCCCCGAGCTGCCGATGGGCAGGGGCCAGCCGGTGCTCGCGGTGGACGACGAGCCCGAGGTGCTCGCGGCGCTCGAAGAGATGCTCGCCACGCTGGGCTACGAGCCCGCGGGCTTCCGCGACAGCCGCGAAGCGCTCGAGGCGGCGCGCGCGGAGCCCGCCCGGTTCGAGGCGGTCGTGAGCGACGAGGTGATGCCCGAGCTCACCGGCACGCAGCTCGCGATCGAGCTGCGCAAGCTCAATCCCACGCTGCCGATCCTGATCGCGAGCGGCTACGGCGG
>CAMPHL010000004.1 GCA_946885905.1 uncultured Pseudomonadota bacterium
GGCTCGTCGGCCGCCCGCTGCGCGAGATCCGCAGCCGCATGCCCGGCGTGGATGCGCGAATCGCCGCCCTCTACCGCAGGGATTCGCCGGTCACGCCCAGGGGCGACACGGTGATCGAGGACGGCGACGAGGTGTTCTTCCTCGCCGCCACCAAGGACATCCGCCAGGTGATGGGCGAGTTGCGCTCGTCCGAGCGCCCGGTGCGGCGCGTGATGGTCGCCGGCGGCGGCAACATCGGCTTCCGCGTCGCGCGCGCGCTCGAGAAGCGCTACCAGGTGAAGGTGGTCGAGCACAGCCGCCCGCGCGCCGAGTGGCTGGCCGAGCAACTCGCGGAGAGCCTGGTGCTGCAGGGCGACTCCACCGACGAGAAGCTCCTCGACCAGGAGAACATCGAGGAGATGGACGTGTTCCTCGCCCTCACCAACGACGACGAGAACAACATCATGTCGTCGCTGCTCGCCAAAAGGCGCGGCGCGGGCCGCGTGATGGCGCTCATCAACCGCCGCTCGTACGTGGACCTGCTGCAGGCCGGCGCGATCGACGTGGCGCTCTCGCCGGCGCTCATCAGCATCGGCAAGCTCCTCGAGCACGTGCGGCGCGGCGACGTGGCGGCCGTGCACAGCTGCCGCAAGGGCGCGGCCGAGGCGATCGAGCTCGTCGCCCACGGCGACCGCAAGTCCTCGCAGGTCGTGGGGCGCCCGATCCGCGAGCTTCCGCCCATCGAGGGAGCGCACATCGCGTGCATCGTGCGGGCCTCGAAGGGCCCTGCCGCCCGCCACGGCGCCGGCTCCGGGGCGGAGCCCGAGGTCATCATGCCGCGGCCCGACACGGTGATCGAGCCGGAGGACCACGTCATCGTCTTCCTCGTGAACCGCCGCCTCATCCCGAAGGTGGAGAAGCTCTTCCAGGTCGGCGTCGGCTACCTCTGATGAGCGGGCTGCTCCCGGTCGCCAACGTGCTGGGCGGGCTGATGATGCTCTTCAGCCTCTCGTACGTGGTCCCGATCGCCGCTTCGCTCTTCTGGCTGGACGGGGTGGCCTCGGACTTCGCCCTGGGCATGGCCATCACGATGGGCGGGGGCCTGCTCCTCTACCTCCTCACCCACAGGCACCGGCGCGAGCTCAAGGTTCGCGACGGGTTCGTGCTGGTGACGTTCTCGTGGCTCATCATGGGAGCGATCGCCGCCGTGCCCTTGATGCTCATCTATACGGAGCTCTCGTTCACGAGCGCGCTCTTCGAGACGATCTCCGCGATGACCACGACGGGGGCCACGGTGCTGAGCGGTCTCGACCATGCGCCGCAGTCGGTGAACCTCTGGCGCCACCTGCTCCAGTGGCTCGGCGGCCTGGGCATCATCGTGCTCGCGGTGGCGATCCTGCCGCTGCTGGGCGTGGGCGGCATGCAGCTCTATCGCGCCGAGATGCCCGGCCCGATGAAGGAGTCGCGCATCACGGCGCGGATCGCGGACACCGCCAAGGCGCTCTACTTCGTTTACGCGGGCTCGACGCTGCTCTGCGGGGTCGCACTTTGGGTGGCGGGAATGTCCCCCTTCGACGCGCTGTGCCACGCCTTCTCGACGGTGAGCCTGGGCGGCTTCTCCACGCGCGACGCCAACGTGGCCGCCTACGATTCTCCCGCCATCGAGATCGTGATGGTGGCCTTCATGTTCGTGGGCGCGATCAACTTCGCCACGCACTTCCTCGCCTGGCGCGACAAGACCGTGAAGCCCTACCAATCTGACGCCGAGGCGCGCGCGGGCATCCTCGTGATCGTTGCGAGCTTCCTGGGCGTGGCCGTCTACCTGTACATGTCGGGCACCTACGAGGCGTTCGGGCGGGCGTTGCGCCATGCCTTCTTCAACGTGGCCTCCGTGGGCCTGGGCGCCGGCTTTTCGAGCGTCGACTACACCGCGTGGCCGGTGCTGCTGCCGCACTTCCTGCTGGTGCTTTCCTGCTTCTGCGCGAGCTCCGGCTCCACGGGCAGCGGGCTCAAGATGGTGCGGGGCCTCATCCTGCTCAAGCAGGGCTTCCGCGAGCTGCACAAGCTCGTCCACCCCCACGCCGCCGAGCAGGTGAAGGTGGGCGGCCTTCCGGTGCCCAACAAGGTCGTGTTCTCGGTGCTGGCGTTCTTCTTCGTCTACCTGGCATCGATCGTGGGCATCACGCTCCTGCTGCTCGCCACGGGGATGGACCTGAACCACGCGCTTTCCGCCGCGATGGCCTGCATCAACAACCTGGGGCCCGGGCTCGGAACGATCGGCCCGGCGAGCAGCTACGCGGCGCTGGACGACCCGCAGAAGTGGATCTGCATGTTCGCGATGCTGCTGGGGCGCCTCGAGATCATGTCGGTGCTGGTTCTTTTCACTCGGTCCTTTTGGCGCAAGTAGGTTTTTCCCGGCTCCCGCCGGAGGCGACGCCGGTTACACGGATGCACGCTACGCGTGAGTCGGATGAACACTGATGAACACGGATAACCCCGAACCGTATGTGATTCGTGCCTGCGTTGGACGTAGCCTCGGACCCCCATATGAAGTTCGCGCCTGCGTTGAACGTAGCCCGAAACATTCATTGGGTTTGGGGTTATCCGTGTTCATCAGTGTTCATCCGACTCACGCATAGCGTGCATCCGTGTAACCGGCGTCGCCTCCGGCGGGAGCCGGGGAAAATCAGGGCAAACCGAGAGCAGGCTGCCCGTGGCCCTCGATGGCGCGCCAGCCGGGGCGCTTGAGGAACAGGTTCTCGAACAGGCCCCCGGGGTCGTAGTCGAGCGTCTTGCCGGGGTTCTGCGCCTGCCAGCGCTCCTTCAGCTGGCGTCCCGTCTGGTACCACGGCACGCGCAAGACCAGCCCCTTGATCGTCTGCCAGCGCCAGCCCACGTCGCGGATCGAGGGCCAGAGCTCGTCGGCGTGGCGGATGTTGTCGCGCTCGTCGAGCTTCCAGAGCTCGTGCCCGAGGATGTCGCCGAAGATCAAGAGGCGCCCGTCGCGGATCTCGAACTCGGTCGGATCGCTGCCGAGCTTCACCGCGTACGCCGCACCGTTGGAGCAGAAGCCGCCGTACTGGGGCTCGTAGCGGGCCGGCGAGGCGAGGAAGGTCGCGACGTTCTGCGGCTTCGAGAAGTAGTACGTTCGCCCTTCGTGGGCGGCGGCGAGCTCGGGCTTGCCGCGCACCGGCCGCCCTTCGGTGAAGTAGGCGACCGGATCATGGCCCAGCAGCATGAGCCGCTCGCCGCGCTCGGTCTCGATGGTGGCGTGCGTGGTGCCGCAGCCGGCAAGGAACAGGGCGGCGCCCGCGGCCGCGAGGAGTCGCTTGAGGAAACGCAGCTGCGGCAGGTGGTCCAGCGCGATCCCGGCGAAGACCGCGGCGCCGATCCAGTTGTTGTGCAGGAAAGCCTTGAAGCAACCCTCGCGCGTGCGGCCCCGGATGAGGAAGTAGTGGTAGCCCGCGATGCCGGCGGCGGTGGCGAGGCCCGCATAGTAGAGCGGCCCGTAGCGCAGGTACCACCCGATCGCCGCCATCGCCGTCAGGAACAGCGCGTAGAAGGCCATCACCGCCGCCACGTCCCAGCGGCCGAAGAGGATGGCCGACGTCCGTATGCCGATGCGCTTGTCGTCTTCGCGGTCCACCATGGCGTACTCCGTGTCGTAAGCGATGGTCCAGAGGGCGCTCGCGGCGAGCAGCGCCCAGGCCACGGGCGGCAGGCGCCCGGTGAGCGCGGCGAACGCCATCGGGATGCCGAATCCGAAGGCTACTCCCAGCCATGCTTGCGGCATCCAGAAAAAGCGCTTGGTGTACGGATAGAGCGCGGCGATCGGCAGCGCCACGAACGCGAGCGCGACGGTGAGGTCGTTGAACTGCAGCACGATCGCGAAGGCGGCGGCCGCGAGCACGGCCGCCACCGCCAGCGCCTCCCAGGGCTTGATGCGGCCGGCCGCAAGCGGGCGCGCCTGCGTGCGTTCGACGTGCGCGTCGAAATTGCGGTCGGCATAGTCGTTGATCGCGCATCCGGCCGAGCGCATGAGCACGGTGCCCAGGACGAAGAGCCAGAGCGCCCAGGGGTTCGGGGCGCCGCGCGCCGCGATCCACAATCCCCAGAGCGTCGGCCAGAGCAGGAGCAGGATTCCGATCGGCTTGTCGAGGCGGACGAGCTTCTCGTAAGCGTCGAGGCGCTGCCGGATGGCCGCGGCGTTCACAATCTTTCCACCAGGCCGGGCAGGAACACTTCGGTCACCATGAGCGGGCGACCATGGCGATGGAAGAGCGACCTTCGTGCCCACAACACGGGCATCGGCCGTCCCAGCAGCTCGCTCGCCCGCCTCCACAACGGATGGCGCGAATCCAGGCGCGCGAACTCGAACTTGCCGCGCGCGACCAGCGGATCGGCGAAGAGCGCCGTGGCAAGCGGACGGGTTCCGAGGGTGCGCACGCGATGCCATGCCCCGCGCAGGTCCGGGCGCGCGACGATCGAGTGCGCCATCACCACGCGCCGCCCGCCCGCGTGCAGGAGGACCTCGCGCACATAGGCGAGCTTGTGAGTCGGCCGCCCCAGCGCTTCGTACTCATCCTCGTTCGGGATGCGCATGCGCGTCTGCAGGACCTCGACACGCATCGGCCCGTGCAATGCGATCACGCGCGTCGTGAGCGAGCCGGGATGCGCCAGCCATGCGCGTACGGGGTCGCGGTGCGGCGGGGGAAGGCGTCTCCATCGGCTCATGCCTTCAAGTAGAACTGCCGGCTGCCGAGCCAGCGGTCGAGATGGCGCGCGGCAGCGTGCGAATTGGCGGCGATGAGCTCGTCGGCCACCGCGCGCGCTTTCTCGATCAGGTCCAGGTCGCGCTCGAGGTCGGCGAAGCGCAGCAGCGCAGCGCCGCTCTGGCGCGAGCCCAGGAACTCGCCGGGTCCCCGGATCTTGAGGTCCTCGCGCGCGATCTCGAAGCCGTCGTTGCTCTCGTAGATGACCTTCAGGCGCGCGCGCGCCATCTCGGAGAGCGGTTGCGCGTAGAGCAGGATGGCCAGGCTCTGCGCGGCGCCGCGCCCCACGCGCCCGCGCAGCTGGTGCAGCTGCGCAAGGCCCATGCGCTCGGCGTGCTCGATCACCATGAGCGTCGCATTGGGCACGTCCACGCCGACCTCGATCACCGTCGTGGCGACCAGGAGCTGGATCCTGCGCGCCTTGAAGTCGGCCATCACCCGGGCCTTCTCGGCGGGCTTGAGGCGCCCGTGCACGAGGCCCACCTCGAGGTCGGGGAACGTCGTCCTGATCGTCTCGAAGGTCTCGATGGCCGTCTTCAACTGCAGCTGCTCCGACTCCTCGATGAGCGGACATACCCAGTACGCCTGCGCGCCCTCGGCGCACGCCTCGCGCACGCGCGCGATGACCTCGTCGCGCCGCTCCTCCGAGACCAGCTTGGTCACCACCGGCCTGCGGCCCGGCGGCAGCTCGTCGATGACGGTCACGTCGAGGTCCGCGAAATGGCTCATCGAGAGGGTGCGGGGAATGGGAGTGGCGCTCATCATCAGCTGGTGGGGTTCGCCGCCGCCCTTGGCCGAGAGCGCGAGGCGCTGTTCGACGCCGAAGCGATGCTGCTCGTCGACTACGGCGAGGCCGAGCCGCGCGAAGGATACGCCTTCCTGGAAAAGCGCGTGCGTGCCGATCGCGAGCTGCGTCGCGCCCGCGGCGACGGCCTCTATCGCCGCCTTCTTCTCGCGCGCCTTGAGGCTCCCCGAGAGCCACGCGATCCTCACGCCCAGGGGCAGGAGCCAGTGGGAAAGCTTGAGGTAGTGCTGCTCGGCGAGGATCTCGGTGGGCGCCATGAGCGCCGCCTGCCAGCCGTTCTCGACCGCCTGCAGCGCGGCGAGCGCCGCCACCAGCGTCTTGCCGCTGCCCACGTCGCCCTGGAGCAAGCGACGCATCGGATGCGGCTGCGCGAGGTCCCTGGCGATCACGGCCTGGGCGCGCCGCTGGGCGCCGGTGAGCGGGAAGGGCAGCGACTTCACCAGCGCGTTGGTGAGCGTGTGCTGGGCCGCCAGGGCCGGCGCGGTCTTCGCGCGCCGCTCGCGATAGGCGATGCGCATCGCGAGCTGCTGGGCGAGGATCTCGTCGAACTTGAGCCGCCGCCAGGCCGGATGCGTGCGCTCGATGAGCGATTGCGCCTCGATCCCCGGCGGGGGGCGGTGAAGGAGGAGGACGCTTTCCCTGAACGGAGCGAGCCCCAGCTTTTTCAGGCGTTGCTCGTCCATCGTGTCCTCGAGGGCGAGCGTGTCGAGCGCGCGCTCGATCATGCCGCGCAGGGCCGACTGCGAGAGCCCGGCGGTGGTCGGATAGACCGGCGTGAGCGCGGTGGGCAGCGGCGTGCCGGGAGCCACGATCTTGTAGCGCGGGTGCACCATCTCGTCGCCGAAGAAGCCCGGGCGCACCTCGCCGAAGAGCCGCACGCGCTTGCCGGGCGCGAACTGCTTCTGCTGGCTGGGATAGAAGTTCAGGAACCGGATCCAGAGCTCGCGCGGGGCCTGCTTGCCGTCCGACGCCTCCACGAGCTTCACCACGAGCTGCCTCTTGGGCCGGTACTTCACGCTCGATTCGACCACCTCGGCCTCGACCTGCACGGACTCGCCCGCACGCACTTGCGACAGCGGCGTGAGCGTCGTCTCGTCCTCGTAGCGCAGCGGCAGGTGAAGCGCCAGGTCGGCCTTCGCCCGGATGCCGAGCCTTTCGAGCCGGTCGGCATACGCCGGGTTGATGCCCGGCGCGGCCACGGCGGTCACCCCAGGTACATGACCGCGTCGATCTCGACCTGCGAGCCGCGCGGCAGCGAGGCCACGCCCACGGTCACCCGCGCGGGGTAGGGCTCGCGGAAATACGTGGCCATGATCTCGTTCACCTTCGGGAAGTTGGCGAGGTCGATGAGGTAGATGGTCACGCGCGCGACCTTCGAGAAGTCGCCGCCCGCGGCCTTGCACACCGCCTGCAGGTTATCGAAGACGCGCTTCACCTGGTTGTCGAAACCCTCGACGATCTGCATCGATTTCGGGTCGAGGGGGATCTGGCCGGAGAGGTAGACGGTGTCGCCGGCGCGGATGGCCTGCGAATAGGTGCCGATGGCGGCGGGGGCTTCGGGGGTGGAGATGGGTTTCATGGGCTGGTTCGCGGATTGAGCGGCGCTTGCGTCCGCTCCAATGGAGCTCGGGTGATGGTTCTCTACGTGGGCTTTTTCTTGAGTCTCTGGATGCGGACGACTTCAGGGATGCGCCTCAAGCGCCGGAAGACCTGCGCCAGGTGCATGCGGTTCTTCACCTGGATGGTGAAGACGAGCGTGGTGTAGGCCTGGCTCGCGCGCTGCTCGGTCTCGATGTGGTCGATGTTGGCGTCGGCCTCCGACACTTCGGCGGCCAGGCGCGCGAGCACGCCGCGCGTGTTCTGGGCCGTGAGGCGCGCGTTCACGTCGAAGAGGCGGTCGGGCGAGGCGTCCCACTGCACGTCCACCCACTTCTCCGGGTCGAAGTGGAACGGGTGGATGGCAGGACAGTCGTGCGTGTGCACGAGCAGGCCCTGGCCCTTGCGGATCTGCGCGATGATCGGATCGCCCGGGATGGGGCGGCAGCACGAGGCGAACTGCACCGCGAGGCCCTCGGTGCCCCGGATGCTGATCGAATCGAGCTTGTGCGGCTCGCCGTCGGCGGCCGCCTCCACCGCGAGCAGCTTCTTCGCGACCACGACGGCGAGGCGCTTGCCCAGGCCGATGTCGGCCAGCACCTCTTCGCGGTCGCGCGCGGCATCGCCCTTGAAGAACTGCACCCAGTGCGCCTCCGCGATGTCGTCGGGATTCGCCTTGAGCGATCGCAGCGCCTGCACCAGCAGCAGCTCGCCCACCTCGGCCGACTCCTGCAGCTGCATGGTCTTGAGGTAATGGCGGATGTGCGAGCGCGCCTTGCCCGTGGCCACGTACGAGAGCCAGACGGGGTTCGGTCGAGCATGCGGGTCGGTCAGGATCTCGACGCGGTTGCCGTTGCGAAGCACGGTGCCCAGCGGCACCGGTTCCCCGTCCACCTTGGCCGCGATGCAGTGGTTGCCCACGTCCGTGTGCACGGCGTAGGCGAAGTCGATGGTGGTGGCGCCCTTCGGGAGCGCGAAGATCTTGCCCTTGGGCGAGAAGACGTAGGTCTCGTCGGGGAAGAGGTCCACCTTGATGTGCTCGAGGAACTCGAGCGCGTCGCCCGACTCGCTCTGGATCTCGAGCAGCGACTGCAGCCACTGGTGGGTCTTCAGCTGCACGTCCTTGGTGTCGCCCTCGGCGCTCTTGTACATCCAGTGCGAGGCCACGCCCGCCTCGGCCACCTGGTGCATCTCGCGCGTGCGGATCTGGATCTCGATCGGCATGCCGAAGGGCCCGAAGAGCGTGGTGTGCAGCGACTGGTAGCCGTTCGCCTTCGGGATCGCGATGTAGTCCTTGAACTTGCCCGGGATCGGCTTGTAGAAGGTGTGCAGCGCGCCCATCGCGAGGTAGCACGAGGGCACGTCGGGCACGATGATCCTGAAGCCGTAGATGTCGAACACCTCCGAGAAGGAGATGTTCTTCTCCTGCATCTTCTTGTAGATCGAGGAGATGTGCTTCTCGCGGCCGCTCACCATGGCCTCGACCTTGAAATCGGCCAGCCGCTTCTGGATCGCGTCCTGGATCTTGCCCACCGCGTCGCGGCGGTTGCCGCGGGCCCTTCGCAACGCCTTTTCCAGCACCCGGAAGCGGTGCGGGTGCAGGTAGTGGAAGCAGAGGTCTTCCATCTCGTAGTAGATCGCGATCAGGCCCAGGCGATTGGCGATCGGCGCGTAGATGTCGAGCGTCTCCCGCGCGATGCGCTCCTGCTTCTCCGTGGGCACCGCCTCCAGCGTGCGCATGTTGTGCAGCCGGTCGGCGAGCTTGATGAGGATGACGCGCACGTCGCGCGCCATCGCAAGCAGCATCTTCCTGAAGTTCTCCGCCTGCGCGTGCTGCAGCGTCGCGAACTCGATGCGGTCGATCTTGGACACGCCATCGACCAGCTCGGCCACCGCCTTGCCGAACTTGCGCGAGATCTCGGTCTTGGTGGTGCCGGTGTCCTCGACGACGTCGTGCAGGAGCGCGGCCATGAGCGCCTGCGCGTCCAGGTGCCACTCCGCGAGGATCTTCGCCACCGCGAGCGGGTGGGTGATGTAGGCCTCGCCGCTCTGGCGATACTGGCCCGAGTGGGCGGAGCGCGCGAGCTCGTAGGCGCGCTCGATCGTCTCGACGTCCGCGGGCTTGAGGTAGCCCAGGACCGCGGTCAATTCCTCGGGGCCGGGGCCCGGCAATGCGCTTCCCGTGGCTTTCAGGCCACTCGCGGTGGTTCCATGCAGACCCAGGGCGGGCATCGGTCGGATGCCGGACGCCCGGGGATGGCGTCCGGCACCGGTTCTCAGATCACCGGCGGGGTCGGCGCCGGCGGGTTCAACAGCTCCTTGCCGACCTTGCCCGCGGCGATCTCACGCAGGGCAATGACGGTGGGCTTGTCCTTGTTCGAATCGATGAGGGGTGTCGCGCCGAGCGCGATCTGGCGCGCGCGATTGGTGGCCGCCAGGGTGAGCTCGAAGCGGTTGGGGAAGGTCTTGATGCAGTCGTCGACGGTGATGCGGGCCATGGCGCGGTTCTCCGGTTACCTGAATTCGTCTATGAGCTTCGCAAGGCGAACCCGTTGCTGGGCGCATGTCACGCGGGACGCGCGCACCACGGCCTGCAGGTCGGAAAGCGCCGCCTCGAAGCGCTCGTTGACAATTATATACGAAAATTCAAGCACATGGGCGAGCTCCTCGCGTGCCGTGGACATCCGCTTCTCGATCACCTCGGGGGCATCCTTGCCGCGCCCCTGGAGCCGCCGGCGCAGCTCGTCGAGCGAGGGCGGCACGATGGAGATCCCGACCATGTTCGGGAAGAGCTTCCTCACCTGCCGCGCTCCCTGCCAGTCGATCTCCAGCAGGACGTCGTGGTCGCCCTCGAGCTGCTCCTCGATCCAGCGCCGGCTGGTGCCGTAATGGTTCCCGTAGACGTTCGCGTGCTCGAGGAAGTCGCCCGCCGCGATCATCCGCTCGAAGCTCGCGTGGTCGACGAAGTGGTACTCGCGCCCATCCACCTCTCCCGGGCGCGGGGCGCGCGTGGTGTACGAGATCGACAGGCGGATGTTCGGGTCCTGCTCGAGCAGGGCATGGACCAGGCTCGTCTTGCCGGCGCCGGAAGGGGCGGCGATGACGAATAGGTTTCCGCGCATGGGTCTTCCGGCTCCTGGCTACCGGCTGCTGCTATTCGATGTTCTGGACCTGCTCACGCATCTGCTCGATCAGCACCTTGAGCTCGACCGAGATGCGCGTCATCTCGTTCGCGACCGACTTCGAGCCCAGGGTGTTCGCCTCGCGGTTCAACTCCTGGCAGAGGAAGTCCAGGCGCTTGCCGCAGGCGCCACCCTTGTCGAGGACGCGGCGGAACTCGGCGATGTGCGTCACCAGCCGCGCGAGCTCCTCGTCCACGTCGATGCGCGCCGCGTAGAGCACGATCTCCTGGTGCACGCGCTCGTCGGAAGGATTGGCGCCAGCCTCGGCGATCTTCTGGGCGAGCTTGTCCTGGAAGGCCTTCAGCGCGCCCGGGACGAGCGGGCGTGCCTGCTCGACGAGCTGCGCCATCGCCTCGAGGCGCTCGCGCAGCACCGCCTCGAGCTTCGCGCCCTCGCGCTCGCGCGAGGCGTCGAGCTCGCCTACGGCGCGCCCGAGCACTCCCATGAGCTCGCGCTTCAGGGCCTCGGCCGAGAGCGCCTGGTCGGCGAGGACTCCGGGCCAGTGCAGGACCTCGGCGACCGAAAGGTCGCGCGCATCGGGAAAACGCGCCTTCACGCGGGCGCCCGCGGCGGCGAGCGCCGACATCGCGTTCTCGTCGGGCAGGACGTTGCGCTCGCCTACGTTGAGCGGGGTGAACGTGACGCGGCAATCGACCTTGCCGCGGGAAAGCCGCTGCGCCACCGCCTCGCGCATCGCCGGCTCCAGCGGCCGAAGCTCCTCGGGAATGCGCGTCTGGAACTCGAGGTAGCGATGGTTGACGGTCTTGAGCTCGACCGAGAGGCTTCCCTGGGCGCTGTCGTGGGCGGCGGCGGCGAAGCCGGTCATGCTTGAAATCATGCAAAATTATACGATGCCCCAGCAGGCGAACCAGCCGCTCCCGCCCGGCTACGTCCTCAACGGTTATCGGATCGAGAAGCCGCTTTCCTCGGGCGGGTTCAGCATCGTCTATCTCGCGCGCGACGAAGCGGGCACGCAGTTCGCGATCAAGGAGTACCTTCCGTCGACCCTGCCGCTGCGCCCCGAGGGGGCCGAGATCGTGATCACGGACGAGGCCACGGCCTCCGTGTTCCGCCACGGCCTCAAGTGCTTCTTCGAGGAAGGCCGGGCGCTCGCCCTGATCCAGCATCCGAACGTCGTGCGCGTCGAGAACTTCTTCCGCGCGAACGAGACCTGCTACATGGTGATGAGCTACGTGCGCGGGCGCACCCTCCAGTTCCACCTCCAGAAGAACCACGCCGAGTTCACCGAGGGCTTCATCCGCCGCACTTTCGTCTCGCTGCTGAACGGGCTGCGCGAGGTGCACGCCAACAAGCTGCTGCACCTGGACATCAAGCCCGCGAACGTCTTCATCTCCATGGACAACAACCGCCCGGTGCTGCTCGACTTCGGCGCGGCGCGCATCACGCTGTCCGAAGAGGCGATGAAGTTGAAGCCCATGTACACCGCCGGCTTCGCCGCGCCCGAGCACTACCGCTTCAAGCCCGAGGAGCTGGGCCCGTGGAGCGACATCTACTCGGTGGGCGCGACCATCTACACCTGCATGTCGGGCACGCCGCCGCAGGCCGGCGACCAGCGCGAGGAGAAGGACAAGATCATCCCGATCCGGCAGCTCGCGCGGCAGAAGTATTCCGAGGACCTGTACGAGATCGTCGAGTCGTGCCTGCGGCTCGACTGGCTCAAGCGCCCGCAGACCGCCTTCGAGCTGCAGAAGCTCCTGACCGAGAGCTATCCCGCGGCCGCGGGCGAAACCGGCAACAGCATCTTCAACACCATCAGCAAGCCGCTTTCGAAGCTCTTTTCCCGCAAGGCGGAGAACGAAAGCTAGGGCCGCCGATGCGCTTCACCATCTTCCAGGACAGCCTCGTCGGCGACCGCAGCGGCAACGAGGATCGCGTCGGCTACGCCTACGGCAAGGACACGCTCCTCATGGTGATCTGCGACGGGATGGGTGGGCACGAGAAGGGCGAGGTCGCCGCCGAGATCGCCGTGCAGGAAGTCACCCGGCGATTCAAGATCGAGGCGCGCAACCGGCTCAAGCGCCCGTTCGAGTTCCTGGTCTCCTCGATCCAGGCGGCGCATCGCGCGATCGTGGCGCACGCCGACCAGCACCAGCTGCTCGAGTGCCCGCGCACCACGTGCGTGGCCTGCGTCGTGCAGAACGGCTACGCGTACTGGGCGCACGCGGGCGATTCGCGGCTCTACGTGCTGCGCGCGGGACGGCTGCTCACGCAGACGCAGGACCACTCCAAGGTCCAGCAGCTGATCGACTCCGGGCAGATCACGCCGGAGCAGGCGGCGCGCCATCCCGACCGCAACAAGATCTTCAGCTGCCTTGGCGGCGTAGTCCCGCCGCACATCGACATGGGGCGCGAGATCCGCCTGGAAAACGGCGACACGATACTGCTCTCGACCGACGGCTTCTGGGCGCAGATTCCGGCGACGGCGCTCGCGCAGCTGCTCGCCCGGCAGGCGCTCACCTCCGTCATGCCGGCACTGCTCACCGAGGCCCACCGGCGCGCCAGCGGCGAGTCGGATAACATCACCGTGGTCGCGATGACCTGGGAGAGCCAGGACGACGCGCGCGCGGCCGACACCGGGATGCTGGGCGATGACGAGTTCGCCACGTCCACCAACACCACCCAGCCGCTCGCCGGCAGCGGGCCGCACGACGACGTGACCGACGACGACATCGAGCGCGCCATCGCCGAGATCCAGAGCGCGATCAGGAAGGTTCCACGCTAGATGCAACGTTCGTTCGACCGCTCGGCCGCGCAGCTTCGGCCCGTCCGCATCCATCGCAACTACACCAGGCACGCCGAAGGCTCGGTGCTGGTCGAAGTGGGCCACACGAAGGTCCTGTGCACCGCGAGCGTCGAGGAGAAGGTGCCGCCCTTCCTCAAGGGAAGGGGCGTCGGTTGGGTCACGGCCGAGTACGGCATGCTGCCCCGGGCAACCCACACACGCGGCGCGCGCGAGGCCGCAGCCGGCAAGCAGTCCGGCCGCACACAGGAGATCCAGCGCCTGATCGGACGCAGCCTGCGCGCCGTTACCGATACGGCCATCCTGGGCGAGCGCCAGGTCACCATCGATTGCGACGTCCTGCAAGCCGATGGCGGCACGCGCTGCGCCTCGATCACGGGCGCGATGGTGGCGCTCGCGGACGCGGTGTCGTTCCTGCGCTCGAAAGGCCTGGTGAAGGGCGAGCCGCTGCGCGACTTCGTGGCCGCGACCTCGGTCGGCATCGTGGACGGCGAGTCCCTGCTCGACCTCGATTACCCGGAGGACTCTGCTTGCGGCACCGACATGAACGTGGTGATGACCGGCGCCGGCCATTTCGTCGAGATCCAGGGCACGGCCGAAGGCTCTCCTTTCACACGCGCTCAGATGTCGTCGCTCCTCGACCTCGCCTCTTCCGGCATCGCCGAGCTCATTCGCCTTCAGCGCTCCGCTCTCGCCTAGAAGCGGGCGAAGGCGGCAAGCAGGGGAATCAGAGGAAGCAGGGGAAAGCAAATGTGGTTCGTACCTACTTTGAGCGAAGCCTCGAATGACGTCCGGGTTTCCCGGGTTCCCTGCTTGCCCTGATTGCTCTGCTTCCCGCTCCTACCTGCTTTGAATGAACAGGATCGTCATCGCCTCGAATAACCCCGGAAAGCTCGCCGAGCTGGGAGCCTTGTTCGCGCCGCTCGGCATCGAGGCGGTGCCGCAAGGCCAGCTCGGCGTGGCCGAGGCCGAAGAGCCGCACGACACGTTCCTCGAGAATGCGCTGGCGAAGGCGCGCCACGCGAGCCGCGCGACGAACCTCCCGGCGCTCGCCGACGACTCGGGCCTGTGCGTGCCGGCGCTACGCGGGGAGCCCGGCGTGCACTCGGCCTACTACGCCGGCAACGGCGGCGACCGCGCGGAGCGCGACGCACGCAACAATGCGAAGCTCGTCGCGGCGCTGGCCGACGCCGACGAGCGCTCGGCGTATTACTACTGCGTCCTCGTGATGGTGCGCTCCGCTTCCGATCCGACGCCGATCGTGGCGGAGGGCGCCTGGGACGGCGAGATCGTGCTCGAGCCGCGCGGCACCAACGGATTCGGCTACGACCCGTACTTCCTGCCCTGGGGCAGCAGCCGCACGGCAGCCGAGCTGCACGCCGACGAGAAGAACCGCGTGAGCCACCGCGCCCGCGCCGCCGCCGAGCTGATGCTGCGCCTGAAGTCATGAGGCTCGCGCAGCTCCCGCCGCTCTCGCTCTACGCGCACGTACCCTGGTGCCTGCGCAAGTGCCCGTATTGCGACTTCAATTCGCACGAGGCGCGCGGGGACTTGCCCGAGGCGCAGTACGTCGATGCGCTGGTCGCCGACCTCGAGGCGAGCCTGCCCCGGATCTACGGCCGGCGCGTCGGCACGATCTTCATCGGCGGAGGCACCCCGAGCCTGTTCTCACCGGCGTCGTTCGATCGCCTGCTGGTTGCCATCCGCACCCGTGTGCAGGTCGATCCCGAAGCCGAGATCACGCTCGAGGCGAACCCGGGAACCTTCGAGGCGGAGAAGTTCCGCGGCTTCCGCCAGGCCGGCGTGAACCGCCTCTCGCTCGGAGTGCAGAGCTTCGACGACGAGCGCCTGGCCGCCATCGGCCGCGTGCACGGCGCCGACGAGGCGCGGCGCGCGCTCGACATGGCGCTCGCGACGTTCCCCACGGTGAACGCCGACATCATGTACGCGCTTCCCGGGCAGGGCGTCGATGGCGCGCTTGCGGACGTGGGCGAGGCGATCCGGCGCGGTGCGCCGCATGTGTCCGCCTATCACCTGACCCTCGAGCCCGACACGCACTTCCATCGCTTCCCCCCGCGGCTGCCGGCCGAAGATGCCGCCGCGGACATGCAGGACGGCATCGAGGCGATGCTGCGCGAGGCGGGTTACGAGCACTACGAGACGAGCGCGTTCGCCAGGCCCGGCCATCGCGCGCGGCACAACCTGAACTACTGGACGTTCGGCGACTACCTCGGGCTCGGCGCCGGGGCGCACGGCAAGATCTCGTTTCGCGACCGGATCGTGCGCGAGGTGCGCGAGAGGAAACCGCAGGGATACCTGCGTGCGGCGCTGGCGGGCGATGCGGTCCGGGAGTCGCGCGATGTGGCCGATGCGGAGCTGCCCTTCGAGTTCATGCTGAACGCGCTGCGGCTCGTGCAAGGCTTCCCCGTGACGCTTTTCACCGAGCGCACGGGCCTGGCTTTGGACACCGTCGAACCGCAGCTCGCGCGTGCCGAGGCGGCGGGGCTGATCGAACGGGACCACGCGCGCATCGCGCCTTCGGAAAAGGGTCGGCGGTTCCTGAACGACCTGCTCGAAACGTTCCTGGAGGCGCCGCCCGAAGCCGCGCGGCGCAGGACGATCAGTATTTGTTCAGCGGGTACGTCCCGTCCTTCATGAAGGGCGGCTCGCGCCCGCAGAGCTTCTCCAGCATGGTGAGCTCTTCGTCGGTGTGGTTGCGGAAGCCGCCCGGCTCCGTGCGCATCGTCCCGCCGGATTCCTTGAGCAGCAGCGGCTGCTCGTGGTGCCTGGTGACCACGGTCTTGTCGCCCATGTTCGGGCCGGCCAGGACCGCTTCGCCGTAGCAGAGGCAGAAGTACACCTCCCCGGGCAGCACCTCGATGTACGCGCCGGTGCCGCGAATGCCGATGGTGGCGTTGGCCGCCCGCACCGAGACGTTCTTCTTCGAGAAAACGCTGAGCACTCGCCCGGTGCTGATGAGCAGGTCGTGCATCAAGCCCGAGCTGCCCTTGATCTCCACGACCGTGTCCGCGCGCATGAGCATCGCGTCGCCCTTGAGCACGACGAGCGCCGTGCTTCCCGGCCCGGTCGCGACCTTGTCGCCCATGTTCACTTGCGCGCCCGATTTCGCCTGCCTGCCGTTGACGGTGACCTTGCCGTCGACGCGATGCAAGCCCGGCGGAAGGTCTCCCGCGGCCAGCAGCTCGGACAGATAGCCGCTCGCGCCGGCGGCTCCCAGCGTGGCGAGAAACCGCGTCCAGCGCCGTCGCGACGGCGAGACGGCGTCGTTGCCGCGCATTACGCCGTCACCCGAACGCATCACGCCTTCACCCCGGCGAAGGCCGGGACCTGATTTTTCGTTTCTCATGTCACCCTCGTGAAGACGATGTCCCATACGCCATGTCCCAGCCTGAGTCCCCTACGCTCGAACTTCGTCTCCGGACGCGCGGCGGGGCGCGGTGCGTAATTTTCCGCAGTGTTCTCGAGGAGTTTTTCGTGCGTGAGCACTTGCAGCACGTGCTCGGCGTACTCCTGCCAGTCGGTCGCCACGTGGATGTGTCCTCCCGGGGCCAGCCGCTCGGCGGCGAGCCGTGCGAACTCGGGCTGGACCAGCCGGCGCTTGTGATGGCGCTTCTTGGGCCATGGATCCGGAAAGAAGACGTGGATGCCGGCGAGCGAGCCGGGGGCGACCATGTCGCGCAAGACCTCGACGGCGTCGTGCCGCACCACGCGCACGTTGCGGATCGATTCCTCGTCCATGCGCTTGAGGAGGCTTCCCACGCCGGGCGCATGGACCTCGACGGCGAGGTAGTCCGTGCCCGGATTCTCGCGGGCGATCCGCGCAGTCGTTTCGCCCATGCCGGAGCCCACCTCGAGGACCACCGGCGCCTCGCGCCCGAAGACGGCGGGAAAGTCCAATGGAACAGGGGCATACGCGACGCCGAACCTCGGCAGCAGTACCTCGTAGGCGCGTTGCTGGCCGCGCGAGAAGCGGCCTTGGCGAAGCACGTAGCTGCGGATCGGCGGGTGTGTCATCGGCGCAACATCATACTGCGTTGACAGCACGCCGCCGGCTCCTAAAATGGGGGCATCCCGTGGAGAAAAACGAAGTGGCGCACAAGGCACTCATCGCGCTCGCCGCAACCATCCTGCCCGTTGGCGCGCTCGCCGCCGATTACGTCGGCACGCTGCGCGCGCCGCAATCCACGCTGACGCCTCCCGGCCTCTATTCCTTCGCCTCGCCGCCCGTCCCGCCCGCGCTGGCGACCGCGTACGTGGAGCATCGCCTGAAGCTCGGCTACAAGCCGTCGCGATATTTCGCCGTGGAAGGCGAAGTGGTCGACTTTCCTCGCCTCGAGGATCCATTCCGCGGCCCCGCGGACCTCGCCTCGCAGTTCCGCAGCCCCGGCTTCGGCGTGGACACGATCGCGATACTGCCGCTCAAACGCTTCTCGTTGTACGGCCGCATGGGTGCGTACCGCGGGGACTCGCGCCTGGGCTACCACTGGCACCCCATGCCGCTCCCGGACAGCCCGGCCACGCGGGGCACGCGGCTGCGCTACGGGCTGGGCCTGCGCTACGACCTCACCCGTTCGCTCGGGGTGCGCGCCGAGCTCGAGCGCAACGCGTCGCTGCGCGATCCGCTCGTGAGCGAGATCGAATCCGGGGACCAGGTTTCGGTCGGGTTGAGCTGGCGGTTCTAGCGAGGGAAGGCAGGATCCTCTCCCCAACCCCCTCCCAAGGCAGAGGGGCAAGCGCAGGAAAACGGTTTCGCGGTCAGCGCGCTCCGGATGGATCCGTTCCCTGAATCATCCCATCGAGGGGCGAGCTGGGGCTCGCCTCGTAGGGCTTCCTCGGCATGCGTCCCGCGAGGAACGCCTCGCGTCCCGCTTCCACGGCGAGCTTCATCGCGTGCGCCATGCGCACCGGCTCCCTTGCCTTGGCGATCGCGGTGTTCATCAGCACGCCGTCGCAGCCCAGCTCCATGGCGATGGCGGCGTCCGACGCCGTGCCGATGCCCGCATCCACCAGCACCGGAACCCGGACGCGGTCGATGACGATCTGCAGGTTCCAGGGATTGACGATGCCCATGCCCGAGCCGATGAGCGAGGCGAGCGGCATCACCGCCACGCAGCCCAGCTCCTCCAGCTGCCTGGCCATGATCGGATCGTCGCTGCAGTAGGCCATCACCTGGAAGCCTTCGGCCACGAGCGTCTTCGCCGCGGCGATCGTCTCGGGCATGTTGGGATAGAGCGACTGCGCATCGCCCAGGACCTCGAGTTTCACCAGCGCGTGCCCGTCCAGCAGCTCGCGCGCGAGGCGCAACGTGCGAACGGCATCCTGCGCGGTGTAGCAGCCGGCGGTGTTGGGCAGGATCGTGAAGCGCGCGGGCGGCAGCACCTCGAGGATCGAGGGCTCGCCCTTGTTCTGGCCGATGTTGGTGCGCCGGATGGCGACCGTGACGATCCCGGCGCCCGAAGCTTCGATGGCGCGGCGCGTTTCGTCGAAATCGCGGTACTTGCCCGTCCCCACGAGCAGCCGCGACGAATAGGATTTCCCGGCGACGACCAGCGCGTCGCGCGCGACGTTCTCGGGCGCGTTCAAGCTAGCCTCCGCCGACGGCGACCACGACCTCGACGCGGTCGCCTTCTGCGAGGAGCTCGTCCGCGAAACGGCTGCGCGGCACGATCTGGCCGTTGCGCTCGATCGCCAGGCGCTTGCCGGTGAGCGCGAGCTCGTCGAGGATCTGGGCGACGGTGGGCGGCTGCGGGAATTCCCTCGGGGCGCCGTTCACGAGGATGCGGATGGGAGCCATGGGGAAAGTATAGAGAAATCGGCCACCGCCTACGCCGGGGACACTACATCTGCTTGAAGCGCTGCGCGTAGGCGCGGCTTACGGGGAGCTCGACCGCGCTTTCCTTGAGCTTCACGAACACGCGCCCGCCCAGGTCCCGGCGCGTGGACGCAACGGCATTCATGTTGACGACGGTGCCGCGATGGATCTGCCAGAAGGCCTCGGGGTCGAGCTGCCCGACGAGCTCCGCGAGCGGGGTGCGGATGAGCGATTCCCCCGCCGGCGTCATCACGCACGTGTACTTGTCGGAAGCCTGGAAATAGAGCACGTCGTCCACCGCGATCTGCTGCACCACCTCGCCCTTGAGCGCCCGGATCCAGCGCAACCTTCCGGCCAGGCCTGCCGGGATTGCGCTCGCGATCCGCGCGAGCACCTCTTCGAGGGCCGGCGGCTTCGCCCTCTCGGCGAGCTTGGCCTTCAGGCGCTCGATGCAGCGCGCGAGCCGCGCGTCGGTCACGGGCTTGAGGAGGTAGTCCACGGCGTCGCGGTCGAAGGCTTCGACCGCGTATTGGTCATAGGCCGTCACGAACACGACGTGCGTCTGCGCCTCGACGCGGCGCGCGAGCTCCAGGCCCGTGAGCCCGGGCATGCGGATGTCGAGGAACGCGACCTGGGGCGCCTCCTGCTCGATGGCGCGCAGGGCCTCGAGGCCGTTGGCGGCGAGCGGCAGCAGCTCCAGCTCCGGCCAGAGCGATGCCAGGCGCAGCCGCAGGTGTTGCGCGAGGTTCGCCTCGTCGTCCGCGATGAGGGCGCGTGCGCTCATGCGGGCAGCGCGATCGTCACGATCGTCCCGGCCGGCCGGTTCTCGCCGATGGTGAGCTCGGCCTGCGTGCCGTAGAGCAGCGCCAGGCGATCCTTGAGGTTCGACAGGCCCAGGCCGCCTCGCGTGGTGGGCGCAAACCCCAGGCCGGTGTCCGCCACGTCGATGCGGACCCTCGCGCCGTCGCGGCGCGCGCGCACCACGACCTCGCCGCCCTCGACCTTGGGCTCGAGTCCGTGGCGAATGGCGTTCTCGACCACGGGCTGGAGCAGCAGCGGCGGGAGCGCGTGACCGGCGAGCTCGGGCGCGATCTCGATCCGGTAAGCGAGGCGCCTGCCCATGCGCACCTGCAGCACGTCCAGGTACGCGGCGATGAGCTCGGCGTCGGCGCCGAGGGTCGTGCTCTCCGTGCGCGTGGCGGCGAGCGAGGCGCGCAGGAACCGGTTGAAGCTCTCGAGCATGCGCTTGGCCGCCGCGGGGTCCGAGTCCACCAGGCTGGTCACGTTGGCAAGCGTATTGAAGAGAAAGTGCGGCTCGATCTGCGCCTGCAGCGCGCGCAGGTTGGCGAGCGTGGCTTGCCGCTCGGCGCGCCCGATGCGCTCGCGCTCGCGGGCGAGCTCGGCCTCCGCGCTGGCGCGGCGGGCGCTCGCGAAGAACACGATCGCGAGCACCGTCGAGATCACCATGCTCGAAAGGCCCATCATCGCGAGCCATCGCGGGGTGAGGATCCACTGCAGCGCACGCGGATCGAACGACAGGGCCACGATGGTGAACCCGATCACGACGCCCAGCGTGCTCATCACCGTGTAGTAGGCCGCGGTGGCCACCTGGCCGAAGCCCCGGGCCCAGCGATCGATGCCCAGGCGGCTCGTCACCAGGAACATCCCGTGCAGCGTGTAGCCGATGGCGTTGGCGGCGATGAGGGTCGCCATGAGGTCGTCCACGCCCATGCCGCGAGGCCGGAACAACGCCCCGATCACCCAGAACGTGACTCCGATGCCGCAATTCCAGACGAAGGTGTAGATCAGATCGCGCACCGGCCCGCACTTCCAGCGCCGGAAGAACGGAATGATCTCCAGGGGGTGGAAAGTGCCCGGGTCCCAGGCCTCGGGGGGCCGGGCGACGGGGCTCGGGGCTGCGCTCATCGGGCAATCCTACCGGGGTGTCGCGATGGCGCGACGATAGGACGGGCGAGGCCCGCGCGGGGAGGAATTGCGACGCACCGCCGCCGGGCGGCGCGAACGGCGCGCGAGCGGGTTAAAATGCCTTTGGAAACGCGGGTGTAGCTCAATGGCAGAGCAGAAGCTTCCCAAGCTTACGACGAGGGTTC
>CAMPHL010000005.1 GCA_946885905.1 uncultured Pseudomonadota bacterium
CACCAATGCCGATCGCGTGAAGAACGCCGAGGCGCTCGACGCGATCATCGGCGCGTTCATCGCGCAGCGCACGCAGGCGGAGAACGTCGCGTACTTCGAGCAGGCCGAGGTGACCATCGGGCCGATCTACGACATCCGCCAGATCCTCGAAGACCCCCATTTCCAGGCCCGCGACATCCTCGCGGACTACCCCGACGACGAGACAGGCGCCTTCCCGATGCACGCGGTGGTCCCGCGGCTCTCGGGAACCCCGGGCGCCATTCGCGCGCCGGCGCCGCACCTCGGCCAGCACAATCGCGAAGTGCTCGCGTGGCTGGGCATCGACGATGCGGCCTGCGCGAAGCTGCTCGCCGAGGGCGCCGTGGTCGAAGGCGAGAGGCCGGGCGCGCCGGCCGAGGAGTGAAGGCGGGCCCGTGAACGACCGTCTCGAAAAGGACGCGCGCCTCGCCGAGGACATCCGCCTGCTGGGGCGCATCCTCGGCGACACGATCCGGGCCTACGAAGGCGACGAAGCGTTCGGCCGCATCGAGGAGATCCGGCGCCTCGCGGTCGCGAGCCGGCGGCGCGAGGACGTGGAGTCGCGCCGGGCGCTCGTGCGCGAGCTCGACGCGCTCACCGACGAGGAGGCCGTGGCCGTGGTGCGGGCCTTCAGCTACTTCTCGCTGCTGGCCAACATCGCCGAGGACCGGCATCACATCCGCCGCCACCGCGAAAACCTGCGCGCGGGCGCCGCGCCGCTTGCCTCCACGATGCGGGGACTCTTCGCCGATGCGCGTGACCGGGGCATCGATCGCAACGAAGCGGTGCGGCGGCTTTCGGCGATCCGGGTCCAGCCGGTGCTCACCGCCCACCCCACCGAGGTGCAGCGCAAGAGCACGCTCGATTGCCAGCTCGCCATCGCCGAGGGCCTTGCCCGCATCGATTCGGGCGACGCGCTGCCGGGCGAGATCGAGCACGCCACGGGGGGATTGCGGCGCGTGATCGCCACCCTGTGGCAGACGCGCATGCTGCGCGGCGTACGCCTCAACGTGCGCGACGAGATCGAGAACGCCCTCGCGTACTTCAACTACACGTTCATCGATGCGATCCCGGCGCTCACCTGCGACGCCGAGGATTTCGTGGCCGAGCTGCCGGGCGAGGGGCCGCGCCCGGAGCTGCCCCCGCTCGTCACGGTCGGGAGCTGGGTCGGCGGCGACCGCGACGGCAATCCCTTCGTCACGGCCGAGATGCTCGAGGCCGCGTTGCGCCGCCACGCCGCGATCGCCTTCGAGCATTACCTGGGCGAGGTCCATGCGCTCGGCGCGGAGCTGCCGCTCTCGGGGCTGCTCACGCGCGTGACCCCGGAGCTCACCGCGCTCGCCGAGCAATCGCCCGATCGATCGCCGCACCGCGCCGACGAGCCGTACCGGCGCGCGCTCACCGGAATCTACGCTCGCCTGGTGGCCTGCGCCGAAGTGCTGGGCGTCGCCGGGCCGCATCGCACCGCGGTCGGAAGCGCCGAGCCCTACCGCGACGCGCAAGCCCTCGTTGCCGACCTCGACGTGATCGACACGAGCTTGCGCTCGGGCGGCAGCACGCTCCTGGCCGGCGGCCGGCTGCGCCTCCTGCGCAAGGCCGTGCGCGCCTTCGGCTTCCACCTCGCGCCCCTGGACCTGCGCCAGAATTCGGACGTCCACGAAGCCGTCGTGGCCGAGCTGCTGGCGCAAGCCGGCGTCGAAGCCCATTACGCGAAGCTGGACGAGCCCGCGCGCGAGCGCCTGCTCGTGGCGGAGCTGCGCTCCCCGCGCATGCTGCGCACCGGCTTCGGCAGCTACTCCGCGCAGGCGCAGGGCGAGGCTGCGATCCTCCAGGCCGCGGCCCGGGCCCACGCGCGCCTGGGCCGCGAGGCCATCGCGCAGTACGTGATCTCCAAAACCGCGAGCCTTTCCGACCTTCTGGAAGTGGCGCTGCTGCTCAAGGAAGCGGGGCTCGTGATACCGGGCGAGCGTCCCGCGGCCCGCCTGCAGGTGGTGCCGCTCTTCGAGACCATCGCGGACCTGCAGGCCGCCGCGGGCATCATGCGCCGCTGGTTCGCGCTGCCCGAGGCGCGTGCGCTCGTCGCCTCCCTGGGCGACGTGCAGGAGGTGATGCTGGGGTACTCCGACAGCAACAAGGACGGCGGCTACGTCACGTCGAACTGGGAGCTCTACAAGGCCGAGACCGAGCTGGTGCGCGCCTTCGCCGCGGCGGGTGTCCGGCTGCGCTTCTTCCATGGACGCGGAGGCACCGTGGGCCGCGGCGGCGGACCCAGCTACGACGCGATCCTCGCGCAGCCTCCGGGCAGCGTGCAGGGGGAGTTGCGCCTCACCGAACAGGGCGAGGTGATCGCGGGCAAGTACGCCAACCGCGAGATCGGCCGGCGCAACCTCGAGGCGCTCTTCGCCGCAACCGTGCGCGCGAGCCTGGAGCGGGACGCGCCGCCGGAACACGCGGATTTCGCCTCCGCGATGGAAGAGCTCTCGCGCGACGCGATGGGCGCGTATCGCGACCTCGTCTACGGCACCGAAGGATTCGCCGACTACTTCCGGGCGACCACGCCGATCGGGGAGATCGCCGAGCTCAACATCGGCTCGCGCCCGGCCTCGCGCAAGGCCTCCAACGCGATCGAGGACCTGCGCGCGATCCCATGGGTGTTCTCGTGGGCGCAGTGCCGCGTGATGCTGCCCGGGTGGTACGGATTCGGCGCCTCGGTGCGCGCCTTCGAGCGGCGCCGCGGCGCGGCCGGCTCGCAGCTGCTCGCGCGCATGTGGCGCGAGTGGCCGTTCTTCCGCGCGATGCTCTCCAACCTCGACATGCTGCTCGCCAAGGCCGACCTCTCGGTGGCCGAGCGCTACCGCGAGCTGGCCGCCGGACAGCCCGGCGCGGGCGCCATCTTCGCGCGCATCCGCGGCGAGTTCGACGCGACCGTGAAGGCGCTATTCTCGATCACCGGCGCCGCGGCATTCCTCGATTCCAACCCCGCGCTCGCGCGCTCCATCCGCAACCGCTTCCCCTATCTCGATCCGCTGAACCACCTGCAGCTCGAGCTGCTCAAGCGCCATCGCGCGGGCGACAGCCAGGAGCGGGTGCGCAGCGCCATCCACATCTCGATCAACGGGCTCGCCGCGGGCCTGCGCAACTCGGGCTGAAACCCCACACGACCAGGGAGTTCCATGTACCTACCTACCCATTTCGAGGAAACGCGGCGCGAGGAGCTCCACCGCCTGATCGCCGAGCACCCGCTGGGCGCGCTCGTGACCCGCGGACCGGCCGGGCTCGACGCCAATCACATGCCCTTCGAGCTGGAGACCGAAGCCGGCGGCGCCGGGCGGTTGATCGCGCACGTGGCGCGGGCCAATCCGGTATGGCGGGAGGTGAAGGACGGCGACGAGGCGCTCGTCATCTTCCGCGCCGCCGAGGCCTACGTCTCGCCCAGCTGGTACCCCAGCAAGCACGAAGCCCACCGGCAGGTGCCGACCTGGAACTACCGTGTCGTGCACGTCCACGGCAGGATCGCGATCCGCGACGACGAGCGCTTCGTGCGGGGAGTCGTGGCGCGCCTCACGCGCGTGCACGAGGCTCGGGCAGGCAACGAGCCGCCGTGGAAGATGGCCGACTCGTCGAAGGAATTCATCGACCACCTGCTCACGCTCATCGTCGGGATCGAGCTCGAGATCGTGAAGATGGAGGGCAAGTGGAAGCTCAGCCAGAACAAGGACGAGCGCGACCGCCGCAATGCCGCCGAGGAGCTGCGCAGGCGCGGGGAGGAGGGCGTCTCGGCCGCGATGCTCGCCACCCTGGGCGGTGGATGAGCGCCGCGGCCGCCTTGCGCCCTACTTGAGCGTGATGGCCCCGGCCACCGCGTCGATCGAGTCGACGCGGATGACCGCGATGCCGGCCTGGTTCTTCACGGTGACGAACTTGTCGCCGAGCGCCGTGACGGCGCCGCCGATCGTGCTGCCCTTGATGTGGAAGGTGAGGCCCTTGCCCGAGGCCTTGCTTTCCTCGAGCGCGGCGCGCAGGGCGTCGTCCGGCCTGGCCTGCGCTCCGGCGGGCGTGGCGGGCCCGAGAGCGGTCATGACGAGGACGGTCGCGAGGATGGCGAGAGGCTTCATGCGATCTGCTTGCGCATGCGCTCGGCGCGCTCGCGCGGCGAAGGATGCGTGGAGAGCCAGCTGGCGCCGCCTCCGCCCGACATCTTGTCGAGCTTCTCCAGCGCGGTCACGCACGCCTTGCGGTCGTACTTGCGCCGCGACATGAACTGCATGGCGTAGTCGTCGGCCTCGCGCTCGTTGCCCTGCGAATGCTGGGCGCGCACGACCTGGACGATGAGGCTGCCCAACTGCGTGTCCGCGAGCGCGCCGGCGCGCGTGCCCGAGGCCGCCACACCCTTCTGCGCCGCGCTCGCCGCGAGCGCGGTCTGCATGCGCTTCTTGGTGTGGCCGTGCTTCACGTGGCCCATCTCGTGGCCGGCGACGTAGCGCAGCTCGTCGTCGGTCATCAAGTCCATGAGGCCCGAGTAGAAGCGGATGGTGCCGTCGGCCATGGCGAAGGCGTTCACCTCCTTCGTGAGGTAGACCTTGTAGTTGAGCTTCATGCCCTGGTCCTCGGTCATCCCGGTGGTGATCGCGGCGAGCCGCTGCGCGTACTTGTCGCCCGCGGGCGCGATCCGGGCCTGCTTGTCCGAATAGCCGGCCATCTGCGCCGCGTACTTGCGTACCTCGTCGTCGGTGAGGCTAGCCGCCTTGGCGGCCTCCGTGGCCGCGCCGATCGCGCCGCCGATGTCGAACGCGGCGAGGGCCGCGTTGCACTGCATGGTGATGATCGCTGCTCCCGGCACCACGATGAAATCCCGGCGTTTCATGAGGCCTCCCTGTCTGGTTGTTGGCGTTGGGGGTGCAATACGTTACTCCCCGGCGCCGGCGAAATGAATACCGAAGAATCCGCAGGCCCGGGTACGGCCGGCCCCCGGTTTTACCCGTGTATCGAGCGGTGTTACATTGGCGGCGCAAACCCGGCGTAAATCCCCAAGGAGAACCCCATGAGAAACCTCAAGAAATCCCTTTGCCTGCTGGCCTCGGCCGGGCTGCTCGCAGCCGCGCCCGCATACGCCGGCAAGACCCTCGATGCCATCAAGCAGCGCGGGCAGCTCGTCTGCGGCGTGAACACCGGCCTCGCCGGCTTCTCCCAGGCCGACAGCCAGGGCAAGTGGACGGGCCTCGACGTGGACATCTGCAGGGCCGTGGCCGCCGCGATCCTGAGCGATCCCGAGAAGGTGAAGTACGTCCCGCTCACCGCGCAGCAGCGCTTCACGGCGCTGCAGTCGGGCGAGATCGACATGCTGTCGCGCAACACCACCAACACGCTCACCCGCGACGCCTCCCTGGGCCTGTCGTTCCTGCCCACCACCTACTACGATGGCCAGGGCTTCATGGTCGCGGTGAAGACCAAGGTGAAGAGCGCCAAGAACCTGAAGGGCGCGACGGTCTGCGTGCAGTCGGGCACCACCACGGAGAAGAACCTCACCGACTACTCGCGCGCCAACAAGCTGGACCTGAAGCCCATCGTGTTCGAGAAGCAGGAAGCCGCTACCGGCGCCTACTTCTCCGGCCGCTGCAACGCCTTCACCACCGACGCCTCGGGCCTCGCGTCGATCCGCAACAAGGACGCCAAGGACCCGAAGGAGCACATCATCCTGCCCGAGCTCATCTCGAAGGAGCCGCTCGCCCCGGCCGTGCGCCGCGGCGACGACGAGTTCGAGGCGATCGCCAGGTGGGTGATCTACGGCCTGCTCGAGGCGGAGGAGTACGGGCTCACGCAGGCCAACGTCGAGCAGATGAAGACCTCGAGCCAGGACCCGGTGGTGATGCGCATCGTCGGCAGCTCCGAGGACACGGGCAAGCTGGTGGGCCTCGACAAGGAATGGCTGGTGCGCGCCATCAAGGCGGGCGGCAACTACGGCGAGATCTTCGAGCGCAACGTCGGCCAGAAGACCCCGCTCGCGCTGCCGCGCGGCCTCAACAACCTGTGGAACAAGGGCGGCATCCAGTACGCTCCGCCGGTCCGCTAGCGGGTAGAACCCGGTGAGCGCGGTCCGGGCCCCCAAGCCGCCACCGAAACGCCGCGACTGGTCCTGGCGCAGCCAGGCCTTTCGCGGCGTCGTCTACCAGGCCGTCGCCCTCGCCGTCGTCGCTTTCGCGGTCTGGTACCTGGCGGCGAACACGCTCGCCAACATGCAGGCCCGCGGCATCCGCAGCGGGTTCGATTTCCTCACGCAGCCGGCCGGCTTCGACATCGGCGAGTCGGTCATCACCTACGAGGCGCTGGACGCCTACTGGAAGGCGTTCCTCGTGGGCTTCCTCAATACCTTGCGCGTGGCCGTGGTGGGCGTGGTGCTCGCCACGATCCTGGGCGCGCTGCTGGGCATCGGACGCTTCTCGCGCAACGCGATCGTGCGCGGGCTTTGCTACGCGTACGTGGAGCTCTTCCGCAACGTGCCGGTGCTGATCCAGCTCCTCATCTGGTACCTGGTCTTCACCGAGGTCCTTCCGCCGCTCACCGACGCGCCGTCGATCGCCGGGATGTTCTACCTCAGCAAGGCGGGCTTGTCGTTCCCGACGCCGGTCTGGGGCATGGGCCAGGCGCTCGCCGGGGCGGGATTCGTCGTGGGCATCGTGGCCGCGGTCCTCTATCGCGGCTGGGCGAGGCGCCGCTTCGAGGCGACCGGCAAGGCGGCGAGCATGGTGCTCGTGCCGATCGCGATCCCGTTCGTGACGGCATTCCTCGGCTGGCTTCTCGGCGGCGCGCCCACCGCGTGGAGCATCCCGAAGCCCGAGGGCTTTTCGATGGAAGGCGGCGCGTCGGCCACGCCCGAATTCCTCGCCGTGCTGCTGGGATTGGTCATGTATACCGCGTCCTTCATCGCCGAAGTCGTGCGCGCCGGCATCGCGTCGGTCGCCCACGGGCAGAGCGAGGCCGCGGGCAGCCTCGGCCTCACGCGCGGCATGGCGATGCGCCTGGTGATCCTGCCCCAGGCGCTGCGCGTGATCATCCCGCCGCTCACCAACCAGTACCTGAACCTCACCAAGAATTCGTCGCTCGCGGTGGCGATCGGCTATCCCGACGTGGTCTCGATCGCGACCACGGCGTTGAACCAGACCGGGCGCGCGGTCGAGTGCATCTCGATCATCATGGCGGTGTACCTCACGCTCTCGCTCTCGATCTCGGTGTTCATGAACTGGTACAACCGCCGCTCGGCGATCAAGGAGCGCTGATTGGCCGCTGTCTTCACTCCCATCACGCCTCGCGCCGCACCGGTACGCACCACGGGCGCAGTCGCTTGGGTGAAGAAGAACCTCTTCGGCAACCCGCTCTCGGCGGTCGTGACGGTGGTGATGATCCTCCTTGCGCTCTGGTCGATCCCTGCGCTCTTCAGCTGGGCCGTGGTGAATGCGGTCGTGCGCCCGGACGCGGATGCCTGCCAGGCCGCGCGCGGCGCAGGCGCCTGCTGGGGCGTGATCACGGAGAAGTGGCGCTTCATCATCTTCGGGCGCTACCCCTTCGACGCCCAATGGCGGCCCGAAGTGGCGACCATCCTGCTGGTGGGCCTGCTCGTGCTGAGCTGCATCCGCTCGTTCTGGAAGCCCTGGCTCGGGGTCGTCTGGATCCTCGTCGTGCCCGCCTTCTTCATCCTCATGGGCGGCGGCTATTTCGGCCTGTCCAGCGTGCCGACCGACAACTGGGGCGGCCTGCCGCTCACCATCATGCTGGCGACGTTCGGCATCCTGTTCGCCTTCCCGCTGTCGATCCTGGTGGCGCTCGGCCGCCGCTCGACGATGCCGGCGATCCGCACGCTCTGCGTCCTTTATGTCGAGCTGATCCGCGGCGTGCCGCTGATCTCGGTGCTGTTCATGGCCTCGTTCCTCTTCCCGCTCTTCATGCCGGTGGGCAAGTCGCCCGACGTGCTGTTGCGCGTGCTCGTGGGCATCACGCTCTTCGCGGCGGCGTACCTCGCGGAGATCGTGCGCGGCGGCCTGCAGGCGATTCCGCGCGGGCAGGTGGAGGCGGCGGCCACCCTCGGCCTTTCCTACTGGCAGACGCAGCGCAAGATAGTGCTGCCCCAGGCGCTGGCGCTGGTGGTGCCGGGGATCATGAACAGCTTCATCGCCATCTTCAAGGACACCTCGCTCGTGACCATCGTGAGCCTCTACGAGCTCACGGGCGCGTTGAACCTCGCGCTCAACTCGGACGCCAACTGGCGTCCGTTCAAGATCGAGGGCTACATCTTCATCGTGCTGGTCTACTTCGCGTTCTGCTTCGCCATGTCGCGCTACAGCCTGTGGGTCGAGAAGCAGCTGGGCGCGAGCAAGACGCGATAGGGGAGAACATGTCCGCAGCCGCCGAACCGATCATCCTCTTCGACCAGGTGAACAAGTGGTACGGGGACAACTTCCACGTGCTGCGCGACATCGACCTGCAGGTGAAGCAGGGCGAGCGCATCGTGATCTGCGGCCCGTCGGGCTCGGGCAAGTCCACGCTCATCCGCTGCGTGAACCGGCTGGAGGAGCACCAGCAGGGACGCCTCGTGGTCGACGGCACCGAGCTCACCGACGACGTGAAGGCGATCGAGCGGGTGAGGAAGCAGGTCGGCATGGTGTTCCAGCAGTTCAACCTCTTCCCGCACCTCACGGTCCTCGAGAACCTCACGCTCTCGCCCATGTGGGTGGGCAAGACGCCGAAGAAGGAGGCCGAGGAGAAGGCGATGCAGCAGTTGAAGCGCGTGCGCATCGCCGAGCAGGCCAACAAGTACCCGCTGCAGCTCTCCGGCGGCCAGCAGCAGCGCGTGGCGATCGCGCGCGCGCTCTGCCTCACGCCCAAGATCATGCTGTTCGACGAGCCCACCTCGGCGCTCGACCCGGAGATGATCAAGGAGGTGCTGGACGTCATGGTCGAGCTCGCGAACCAGGGCATCACGATGATCTGCGTGACGCACGAGATGGGCTTCGCCAAGGCGGTGGCCGACCGCGTGATCTTCATGGACCAGGGGCAGATCGTGGAGGAGAACAACCCCCACGACTTCTTCGACCACCCCAAGAGCGAGCGCACCAAGGACTTCCTCTCGAAGATCCTCGGGCACTAGGCGGTTCGAGAGGGGAGTGAGTCTTCGAGGCGGGGTGAGTCTTCGAGGCGGCAGCAAAAACCCGAAACTTCAAAAAGCTGAGCCACTGGCGTACACCCGCCGACCGTCATCGCTGCGGTGAGCATCCATGGGTGTACGCCAGTGGCTCAGCTTTTTGAAGTTTCGGGTTTTTGCTGCCGCCTCGAAGACTCACCCGCGTCTCGAACCTCTTACCGCCAGTTCCCGATCATCTCCGAGTAGATCTCCTTCGCCTGCCTCACTCGCTCGACGCTGCACCACTCGTCGGTCTGGTGGGCCAGTCCCGGTTCGCCCGGGCCGAGGATGAGGGTGGGTGGCCCGCCCATCGCGGGGACGAAGATGGAGGCGTCGCTGAAGTAGGTGGCGGTCTTCACGGCGCGCGGCTCGCCGGTCACCCTGGCGGCGATCTCGGCAACGGACGCGGCCCAGGGATCCTCGGGGGCGGTCCAGATGCCGGGAAGGTCCACGAGGGTCTCGATCTGAACGTCTTCTTCCATGTGCGCCTTGATGCGCTCGCGCAGGGCCGCGTGGTCCAGGCCCGGCGTCGTGCGCATGTCGATCTGGATCTCCGCGCGGTCCGGCACCGAGTTGATGTTGAGCCCGCCGTGCAAGGTGCCGACGTTGAGCGTCGGCGCGCCGAGCACCGGATGCGCCGGGGCGTTGAAGTGGAAGCACGAGAGCCGGTTCACCGCGCGCGCGGCCTTGTACACGGCGTTGTCGCCGCGCTCCGGCATCGAGCCATGCGCGGTGATGCCGTTGAGCACGGCCTTGAGCCAAAGCGCGCCCTTGTGCCCCACGAAGGGCGCATTCGAGGTGGGCTCGCAAACCACGAGCGCGGCTGCGTGGCCGTGCAATCCCGCCGCGACGATCGATTCGGCGCCTTCGCAGCCCGTCTCCTCGCCGGCCGTCACGAGCAGCACGATCTCCTTGCCGTCGCCGCGCCGCGCAGCCTCGAGCGCCGCGGCGACGAAGGCCGCCACGCCCGACTTCATGTCGCTCGATCCCCGCCCGTGGATGCGGCCTTCGCCGATCTCCCCGGCGAAGGGCTCGCGCGTCCAGGCCCGCGTGCCCAGGGGCACCACGTCCACGTGTCCCGTGAAGACCAGCGGCTTGCCGTCGCCCCGCCGTCCATGGCGCGCGACCAGGCTCGCGCGATCTCCGGGCAGCTCCACCAGTCGCGTCTCGAAGCCGCCGGCCTCGAGCAGCTTGGCCAGGTGCAGCGCGCATTCGCGCTCTCGCCCCGGCGGGTTCACGGTGTCGTATCGGATCAGCTCCTGCGTGAGGGCGACGGGATCGGGCATGTCAGAGGTCCAGGACGAGGCGAGGGGTGCGCGCGCGAGACACGCAAGTCATCATGCTCCTTCCCGCGGCTTTCTCGGCGTCGTTCAACAGCATGTCGCGGTGCTCGGGGATGCCGTCGAGCACGCGCACCTCGCACGTGCCGCAAACGCCTTCCTCGCAGGCGCTCGCCACATCGACGCCGTTCGCGCGCAGCACCTGCAGCACCGAGCGGTCGCGCGGCACCTCCAGCACCCTGTGGCTGCGCGCGAGCCCGACTTCGAAGGGTTGGTTGGGCGGCCACGCGATCGCGGGGGCGGCGAAGTATTCGAAGTGCAGCCGTTCGGCGGGCCAGTGCGCGCCGGCGTCCTTCACCGCTTGCATGAGCGGGGCGGGGCCGCAGCAATAGACGTCGGTATCCGGGCGGACTTCGCGCAGCAGGGCGCGCGCGTCGAGCAGCGGCATCTCGCTGAACCACGTGTGCAGCGCCCCGCCGGGAAGGGCCGCGAGCTCCTCGAAGAACGCCGCATGCGCGCGCGAGCGGGCGCAGTAGTGCATTTCCCAGGCGCGTCCGGAAGCCGTGAGCGCCTGGGCCATGGCGTAGACCGGGGTCACGCCGATGCCGCCGGCGATGAGCAGGCTCGGCCCGCCGCCGGCCGCGAGCGGGAACAGGTTGCGCGGGCCCGAGAAGGCGAGCGCAGCGCCTTCCTCGACGCCTTCGTGCAGGCTCACCGACCCGCCGCGCCCTTCGCGCTCGCGCTTGACCGCGATCGCGTAGCGCCCGGGCTGGGCGGGAACGCCGCACAGCGAGTATTGGCGCACCGGCCCCGCGGGCGTGGTGAGGTCGATATGGGCCCCGGGCGAGAAGGGGGCGAAGGGACGTCGGTCGGCCGGTTCGAGCTCGAAGCGCAGGATGTCGATCGCCACCGGCCGGACGGAGGCCACGCGCGCGAGCCGCACCTCCTGTCCCGCGTCGTCCATCAGTACGCGCGCTCGAGGTCGACCCGGTTGGTGAGCGGCTCGCCCTTGAAGTGGCGCCGCAGGTTGGCGAAGAAGATGTCCAGCGTGCGCGGCACGTACGCCTCGATGTCGTCCGAGAGCACGTGCGGGGTGATCATGAGGTTCGGCGTCTCCCAGTACGGCCAGTCCGGCGGCGGCGGCTCGGGGTAGCTCACGTCGATGAGCGCCCCGGCGAGGTGGCCCGAGCGCAGCGCCTCGTCGAGCGCGGCGGGATCGACCAGGCCGCCGCGGGACATGTTGGCGAGGCTCGAGCCCTTCTTCATGAGCGCGAGCTCTTTGCGCCCGATGAGGAACTTCGTGTCCGGCGTGAGGGCCGTGTTCAGCATCACGAAGTCGGCGCGCGGTAGCAGCTCGTGAAGGGCTTCGGGCTTGTGCATCTCGTCCACGCTCGGGTGGGAGGCGCCGCTGCGGCGGATGCCGATCACGCGCATCCCGGCAGCCCTGGCATGCTCCGCGATCCCTCCGCCGATCGCGCCCACGCCCACGACGAGCACCGTCTTGGCCTCTAGGGTCGTAGTGAAGATGCGGTTCCACTTGTGCGCGCGGTGGCTCCATACGAGCTCGGGCATGCGCGCATTCAGCATCATGAGCGCCATGCTTCCGGACTGCGCCGCCTTGGGCACGTGCGCGCCGCTGTTGGTCAGCATGATCACGCCCGGCGGAACCCAGTCGAGCGGCAGCAGGTAGTCCACGCCCGCCCCCAGGATCTGCAGCAGCTTCAGCTTCGGCGCGTCGGCACCGAGCCGCTCCTTGGGAAAGCGGTATGTGATCATCGCGTCCGCCGTCTTCGCGTTGTCGGACCAGTTGTCCTGGTCGCGGCCCCAGGTCGTGCGAATCGCCTTCGCGACGTCGGGATGCTTCGCCAGCGCCTTCTCGTACTGGTCCTCGCGGACCTGGAACACCGGCATGAGGGTGCTGGCGTTCTCGACGTGCACGTGGAACATCTATGCGGCCTCGCTCTCCAGGCCCTCGCGTTGCATGCGGGCGCGCTCGCCATCCGGACCGATCACGCGGTCGAGCACGCGGTTGGCGATGCGGTGGACGATGTGCTCCTCGAGCGAGAAGCGGCCCGGCCGGTACGCGCCCGTGCGCATCGCGCGCTGCACGTTCGGGTTGATGCCCAGGTCCTCCTTCACGATCTGCGAGTACTTCTCGTAGTACTCGGGCCCCACGACATTGCCGAAGTCCGGGCTCTCCACCGTGGACCTCGGGAACGCCCAGTTCTCGTACAACCGCAGCTTCTCCGGCCCTTCGGGCAGGTATTGGCGGAACTTCATGTACGAGGAGGTGAGGATGATCTGCACCGAAGGCTGCACCCAGATGTGGAAGAGGCCCGAGGCCTTGCGCTCATCGAGGCCCGGGATCGGCGGCAGGCCCGAATAGGCCACGATGCTGCGCTTGCTGTACATCGCCTCCCACGGCCCCTGCGTGCGCTCGAAGTGCCAGTTCTGCGGCTTCGCGGGATCCATGTGCTTGCGGTGGATCGTCATCGCGTGGTAGTTCTCGAACGCGTTCTCGAGCCACACCTTCCAGTTGCACTCGACCTCGTAGGTGTCCTTGTTGGTCCAGCGCATGTTCTCGAGGTCGTAGGCCGCGAGGAACTGCGGCAGGTCGCCCAGCCACTCCAGCAGCGGCGGCGCATTCTCGTCGAAGTTCACGAAGACGAACCCGCCCCAGAGCTCCGCGCGGATCGGCGTGAGGCCGTGGTCGGCCATGCGGAAGCCCTGGGCGCCCGCCATCGGCGGCGGGTTGCCGGGGCAGCTCACGAGCTTGCCTGCGAGCGAGTAGGTCCAGCTGTGATAGGGGCACACGAATGCCCGGCAGGAGCCCGCGCTTTCCGTGATGATCGCGCCCCGGTGGCGGCAGAGCGCCGAGTGCACGCGCACGGCGCCGGATTCGTCGCGCACCACGATGAGCGGCTGGCCCACGAGCTCGATCGAGAAGAAGTCGCCGGGTTTCGGGATCTGCTCGGCGCGCCCCACGCAGAGCCAGTCGCGCTTGAACATCGTCTCGACCTCGCGCCGGTACCACTCGGGCGAGGTGTAGCACCAGCCGGGCAGCGGCGAGGCCTGGTGCAGCGGCAGCCGCGTGGCCGCGTAGGTTTCCTGCTGGAACATCGCCTCTTGCGTCATGCGCTTCTCACTGGATCTTGATGTTGGCGTCCTTGATGGCCTTGGCCCACTTGGCGTTCTCCTTGACCAGCATCGCGCCGAATTCCTCGGGCGTGCCGCCCACGGGTGTCGCGCCCATGCCGGAGAGCTTGTCGCGGAACGCCGGGGCCTCGAGGCTCCTGGAGATCGCCTTGGCGAGCGTGGAGGCCGCTTCCTTCGGCACGCCGTTGGGCGCGACCACGCCATACCATGCGGTCACCTCGAAGCCCGGCAGTCCGGCCTCCGCCACCGTGGGAATGTCGGAGGCGAGCGCGTTGCGCTGCGGCGTGGCGATGCCCAGGGCCTTGAGCTTGCCGGCCCTCACGTGGGGCAGCGCCGCCACCGCCTCCACCGACATGAACTGCACGCGGTTGGCGAGCAGGTCGAGCAGCGCCGGGCCGGTGCCCTTGTACGGGACCTGCAGCATGTCTACGCCCGCCATCGCCTTGAACATCTCGCCGGCGATGTGGTGCGGGGTCCCCGGCCCGGCCGACGCGTAGCTCACCTTGCCCTTGTTCTGCTTCACCCAGGCCACGAACTCCTTCAGGTTGCTCGCCGGCACCTCGGCGTTGATGACCAGCACGTGCGGCACGAACGCCACCATGGTGATGGGCGAGAAATCGGTGGGCTTGTAGGGCAGGGGCTGCAGCGCCGGATTCACCGAGATCACGGTGGTGGAGCCCATGAGCAGCGTGTAGCCGTCGGGCTCGGCCTTGGCGACCAGCTCCGAGCCGATGGCTCCGGCCGCGCCCGCCTTGTTCTCCACGATCACGGGCTGGCCGAGGGACTGGGTGATGTTGTCCGCGATCAGGCGGCCGATGGTGTCGACCGCGCCGCCGGGAGGCCAGGGCACGACGATCTTGACGGGCTTGTTCGGGTACTGGGCTTGGGCGAAGGCGGAAACGACAGCGAGCGTCGCGGCGGCGACGAGTCGGCGCAGGACCATGGGGGGCTCCCCGGAGTTGGGAATCCCCAGTCTATTTGCGCTGGATCAAACTAGTCAACTAGTCTTGGGGCGGCCTGGCACGGCCTTTTCCGGCCAGCTTGCGCCGCTCGCCTTCGGCGAAGTCGGCGGCGTTGCCGATGTGCTCCCGCATGAGGCGCGCCGCCCCGGCCGCATCGTGCGCTTCGAGCCGCTCGAGCACGCGCTCGATCTCGCCGAAGGCCACCTTCCAGCGCTTGGGCGGGGAAGGAAAGGCGTTCTTGAGCCAGCGCGCCTTTTCCAGCAGGTTCACGAGGATGGCGGTGATGAGCTCGTTGCCCGCGGCGCGGTAGATCGCGCCGTGGAAGAGCGAATCGAGCCGGTTGAAAGCCTCGGAAGCGCGTATGCCCGGTTCGCTCGCGCGTGGCGCGAGGCGGCGGAACTCCGTGCGCAGCCGCACGAGCTCCGCGGCATCCATGCTGCGCGCGGCGGTGCTGGTCACGTGCGTTTCGAGCAGCAGGCGGATCTCGAAGATGTCGTGGATCTCGCGCTCCGAAGGCATGCGAACGTAGGTGCCGCTCTGCGGGTTCACCTCGATCCAGCCCTCGGCCTGCAGGCGCGAGAACGCGGTGCGCACGGGCGAGCGACCGTATCCCAGCTCCTCCGCCAGGCGCGCCTCCGAGAGCTTCGAGCCCGGGGCATAGACGCAATCGACGATGCGCCGCTTCACCTCGTCGTAGGCCGAGTTGGCGGCCGCGGCACGCGCGTTCACGGCTCGCCCAGGATCGCGATGCCCTCGGCCTCGAGCATCAGCCCCTCCAGGCCCATGGTCTTCAGGGCCACGTTGGTGTTGGCGCAGGCCGGGTCCCGAAAGCGCGCGGATCGGATCGACAGGTTCGCGTGCAGCGACTCGGGCGTGCCGTCCGACTTGTAGAAGCACTTGGTGAAGACGAGGTCGTCCATGGTGGCGCCGAACTCGAACAGGATGTCGCGGATGAAGTCCAGCGTCATGCGCGTCTGCGCCGCGGCATCGCCGACCGCTTGCGCCTTGCCCTCGACGTCGCAGGCATACTGCCCGCCGAGGAAGATCACGTTGCCCACCTTCACGCCCTGCTGGAAGGTCACGCGGATCGGCCAATCCCAGTGGCCCTTGGGCCAGGAAAGGGTCCGCGGAAGGCGGGAGCCGTCGGTGCCGCGCATCGCCCAGCAATCCTGGCGCACGAGGCCACCGTCGGGATAGGGCTCGGGCGCCGGCACGCCGGTGGCGCCGGGGCCCGGATAGGTGAAGGCCTCGCTCCTCACGCGCGCGGCGCGGCGCCAGTCCTCGTCGGTGCCGAAGCCCACGAACCAGGTGTTGAGCTTCACGACATCGTCGAGGTCGGCGTCCATCGCCTCGAGCACGCGCCCGATGTTGGCGATCGTGAGCTCGGCCTGGCGGACGATGTCCTCGCGCCCCACGATCCCGCCGTTCGCATCGCGCGCCATCTGCGCGGAGACGAACAGGAATTCGCCGCAGCGCACGCCGTGGCTGAAGCCCGCGCCCTCGGGCCAGGGCCAGTGGCCCGCGGGGTTCACGCCGGTACGCGGCGCCCCGCCATCGGCGTCGTCGATCGCCACCGCGTCGATGACCGCCATCATTCCCGGGTACGACAGGCGCGGCAGGCGCACCAGCGAGATCACCGGAGGCACCGCGGAACGGACGTGCGCGCGAATGCGGCGCATCAGCGCAACCTCCTCGTCGAGGTCGCGGCCCACGTAGAACACGTTCAGCTTCACGATGTCCCCGGGCCGCCCGCCGAGCGACTCCACCACCCTCGCGACGTGGCGCATGCAGGCGTCGGCCTGCGCGAGCAAGTCCCCGTCGTGCAGCACGTTGCCCGCCGCGTCCAGGTCCGATTGGCCGCCCACGAACAGCAGGCGCCCGTGCCGCGTTCCGTGCCGGTGCGTGAGCGGGATGCGCCAGTTCCAGTGGCCCGGCGGGGAGGCGTGCTTGCGCGGCATCGGCGGGATTCTAAGGGTTGGACGTTCTCAGGCATACTCTGGCAAAAAATCGGGGAGGGATGCCGGCGGTGAGAACCGCGAATTGTCCGTCTTGCGGCGCCCCGCTGCGCTTTCGCGGCGCGACCTCCATCGTCGCCGTGTGCCAGTTCTGCAAGGCCACGCTCGTCCGCGAGGGTGCGAACCTCGAGGACATCGGCAAGCAGGCGGAGCTCCTCGAGGACCACTCCCCCATCCGCATCGGCGCCGACGGCAAGCACAAGGGCCGTGGCTTCACCGTCGTCGGGCGCATCCAGTACCGGTACGGCGCGGGCGTCTGGAACGAGTGGTACGTCCTTTTCGCGGACATGAAGGGCGGATGGCTCTCGGACGCGAACCGCGAATACACCATGACCTTCCTGCAGCCGCCGCAGGAGGTGCCCGCGTTCGAAAAGCTCAAGCCCGGCGAGCTGGTCACGATCGGCAAGGAACAGTACTCGGCCATGAACATGGAGCAGGCCGAGGTGGTCGCGGGCGAAGGCGAGCTGCCGTTCAAGTTCCAGTCGGGCTGGAAGGCGGACGTGGCCGACCTTCGCGGCCCGGGCAACAAGTTCGCCACGATCGACTACTCGGAAAGCCCGCCCTGGATCTTCGCGGGCGAGAAGCTGCCCTTCGACCAGTTCTCGTTCTCGGGCCTGCGCGATCCCACCCAGATCGGCTTCGTGAAGGGCCGGGCGCTCACGTTCAAGTGCGGCGGCTGCGGCTCGCCGGTGGAATCGCACCTCGCCTCTTCGGAAGTCGTCGCATGCGCGGCGTGCGGGACCCTCACCGACGTGACCAAGGGTGTGGGCGAAGTCGTCCAGACCGCCGAGAAGCACAAGAAGCAGTACAAGCCCTCGATCCCGCTGGGCTCGGAAGGCGAATGGAAGACGGTCAAGTACGAGAACGTGGGCCTCATGCGGCGGCAGATCACGGTGGACGGCGAGAAGTACGCCTGGACCGAGTACCTGCTGCACAACACCGAGCGCGGCTACGCCTGGATCAGCGAGTACGAGGGGCACTTCAGCATCGTCCACAACGCGGCCGAAGTGCCGAAACCGGCCAAATCCCTGGGCAAGCCGAAGGTGAAGTACCTGGGCCACACGTTCGAGCATTTCCAGAAGTCCGAGCCGCGGGTGATCTACCTGGCCGGCGAGTTCTACTGGCAGGTGAGGCTGGGCGACCGCGCCGTATGCAACGACTACGTCTGCCCGCCGCTCATCCTCTCCTCCGAAGCCACCGGCAACGAGCTCACATGGTCGTTCGGCGAATACGTTCCAGGTCCCGAGCTGTGGAAGGCGTTCAAGCTGCCGGGCAAGCCTCCCAAACCCGTCGGCGTGGCACCCAACCAGCCTTCGCCGCATACGGGCAAGGCGGCCTTCCTGTGGAAGGCCTTCCTCGCTTTCGCCGTGATCGGCCTGCTGGCGCAGTTCGGCCTGTCCTTGCTGACCGGCGCGGGCACGAAGAACGCGGTGAAGTTCGCGGTCGCCGCCGGCGGCAAGAGCCAGGTCGTGAGCACGCCGTTCAAGCTGGGCGGGACGCTGGACGGGCCGGTCACGCTACGCACCTCGAGCAACGTGCGCGACACGTGGCTCAACGTCGAGCTGCAGCTCACCAACGTCGACACGGGCCAGGCCTACGGCACCAAGCGCACGCTCGGCTTCACCAAGGTGGGCGGCAAGGTCGACGGCAGCAGCGACGACGTGGGCGAGATCGCCTCCGTGCCGGCGGGCCGGTACACCCTCGCGGTGGCCGCGGTTGCCGGCGCATCCCCCACCGCCTATCCCCCGCCCACGTTCAGCGGCACGGTCGAGGCTTATCGCGCCTCGCTCGGCTGGTCCAACTACATCTTTTTCCTGTTCGCGATCCTGCTCTGGCCCTTCATCGCCTGGCGCCGGGCGGCCGCGTTCGAGTCGCACCGCTGGAGCGAGAGCGACTATGCGGATGAAGGCTTCGGCGACAGCGACGACGACGACGATTGAGGAGGAAGGCGAATGTTCCGCACCTATCTCGGATATGCACTGGTGGCCCTGGGCCTGTACTCGTACTCGCAGGCCAAGGGCTGGTCGCTGTTCGCCTCGGAGGCGCAGGAGTTCGCGAGCCGCCGCGCGGCCGAGGCGGCATACGTCTCCTCCGGCGGCTCGAGCGGCCGGTTCGGCAGCGGTGGTGGATTCTCAGGCAAGTAAGGCAAACCCAAGGAGAAGCGCATGATCGAGTACCTCAAGCCCGCAGCGCTCGTCGGCACGCTCGTCTACTCGGCGATCGGCGTCATCGTCATGTTCGTGTCGTTCATCATCATCGACAAGATCACGCCGTACGACCTGTGGAAGGAGCTGTGCGAGAACCGCAACCAGCCGGTCGCCACGGTCGCCGCGGCGATCTTCATCGGCATCGCGATCATCATCGCCGCCGCGATCCACAGCTAGATGTCCCAGCCTGGCGATCTGGCCCCGGGCCACGGCGCGGACAGCCGCGCCCGGGGCGACGACGAGCTCGTCGCACCCGCGCAGGCGGGTGCCGGGTCCGTTCCCGGCGACGCGCTCACGCGCGCGCTGCTCGCCTCGGTCTTCGTGATCGCCGCGTGCGGGCTCGTCTACGAGCTGGTGGCGGCCGCGACCTCGACCTACCTGCTGGGCGACTCGGTCACGCAATTCTCCGTGGTGATCGGCGTGTACCTCGCCTCGATGGGGCTGGGCTCGTACCTCTCGAAGTACATCTCGGGGGCGATCGTCGTGCGCTTCGTGGACATCGAGCTCATGATCGCGGTGCTCGGGGGCTTCTCGGCCGCGCTCATGTTCCTGTCGTTCGCCTGGGCCAACCCCGGATTCCGCGTGATCCTGTATTCGCTCGTCGTCCTCGTGGGCGTGCTGGTCGGCATCGAGATCCCGCTGGTGATGCGCATCCTCAGGGAGCGTTTGGGGTTCAAGGACCTGGTCGCGCAGGTGCTCACGTTCGATTACCTGGGCGCGCTGGGCGTGTCCATCGCCTTCCCGCTGCTGCTCGCCCCGCGCCTGGGGCTCATCCGTACCGCCTTCCTCTTCGGGCTGATGAATGCGGCCGTGGCGCTCTGGGCGGCGTGGCTCTTCCGCCACCGCCTGCACCGCCCCGGCGCGGTGGCCACCCGTTGCTCGCTCGTGCTCGCGATCCTGCTCGCGGGCTTCGTCTCGGCCGAGCAGCTCACCCGCCTTTCCGAGGAGCAGATCTACTCCGACCGCATCGTCCACGCCGAATCGAGCCGCGCGCAGCGCATCGTCGTCACCCGCTGGCGCGACGACCTGCGCCTGTACCTCAACGGCAACCTGCAGTTCAGCTCGCTCGACGAGTATCGCTACCACGAGGCGCT
>CAMPHL010000006.1 GCA_946885905.1 uncultured Pseudomonadota bacterium
CGTCTCGGTGGCCGCGGAGGCGCGGATCTCCCAGACGGTCAACGACGCGTTTCGCGCGGAGTTCGCCCGGCGCACCGTGCACGACGTGGTCTCGGGAGAGCGCGAAATGATCATGAGCACGGTGGCCGACAAGGTCGACAAGGACCTGAAGAACATCGGCGTCGAGGTCGTGGACGTGAGGCTCAAGCGGGTGGACCTCGTCGACGAGATCTCCACCGACGTCTACCGCCGCATGGAGTCCGAGAGGAAGCGGGTGGCGAGCGAACTGCGCGCCACCGGCCAGGCCGAAGGCGAGAAGATCAGGGCCGACGCGGACCGCCAGCGCCAGGTGACCGTGGCCGAGGCCTATCGCGACGCCCAGCGCGTCAAGGGCGAGGGCGACGCGCTCGCCTCACGCATCTACGCCGAGGCGTTCCAGAAGAACCCCGAGTTCTACAGCTTCTACCGCAGCATGGAAGCCTACCGGCAGGGCCTGCGCACCAAGGGCGACGTGATGGTGCTCGACCCGAGCTCCGAATTCTTCAAGTACTTCAAGAGCCCGGGCCGCGGCAAGTAGCGGCGATGGGCGAAGTCATCGCGGCGGGGATCGCGTTGATGTTCGTGTTCGAGGGCGTGCTGCCCTTCGTTGCCCCGCGCCTCTGGCGCGAGACCTTCCGCAAGGCCATGGAGCTCACCGACGGGCAGCTACGCTTCTTCGGACTGGTCTCCATGGTAATGGGGCTCGGCATCCTGTGGCTGGCGCTCAAATGAGGAAATGGCTCCTTCCCGAACACATCGAGGACGTGCTGCCCGCCGAGGCGCGCGTGATCGAGCGCCTGCGCCGCGCGATCCTCGACCTCTTCGGGACGCACGGATACGAGCTGGTGGCCCCGCCGCTGCTCGAGTACGTCGAGTCGCTGCTCTCCGGCACCGGCAAGGACCTGGACCTCGTCACCTTCAAGCTCGTGGACCAGCTCTCGGGCCGCATGATGGGCGTGCGGGCCGACCACACGCCGCAGGTCGCGCGGATCGATGCGCACCTCATCGGTCGAGCGGGCGTGACGCGGCTCTGCTATTGCGGCAGCGTCCTGCACGCCGTGCCGGCCAGCATGACCAAGATGCGCGAGCCGATCCAGATCGGCGCGGAGCTCTACGGCCACGCCGGGATCGAAGCCGACGTCGAGATCGTTCGGCTCATGATCGAGGCGCTGCAGCGTGCCGGTGTGGAGCGCATCCACGTGGACCTGGGCAACCCAGCCATCTATCGCGCGATGGCGGCAGGCCTCGAGGCCGGGAAGGACGAGGAGATCTTCCACGCCGTGCAGCAGAAGGACGCGGTGGGCGCGGGCCCGCTCGCCATCCTCACGACGCTCAATGGCGGCCCCGAGGTGCTCGCCCGCGCGCGCAAGGAGCTGCCCGCGCAGGCGCTGCCCGCCTTGCAACAGCTCGAGACGCTCGCGCAGAAATGCGTCACGCCCGGCGTCGAGATCACCTTCGACCTCGCCGAGCTGGGCGGCTTCAACTACGAAAGCGGGCTGGTGTTCGCCGCGTTCACGCCGGGCAGCCCGGACGCGATCGCGCGCGGCGGGCGCTACGACGAGGTGGGCGCGTCATTCGGGCGCGCGCGGCCGGCGACCGGTTTCACGATGGATCTGCGGCAGCTCGCCACGCTGGCTAAGGTGGGGCCCAGGCGCTCGGCCATCCTCGCGCCGTCGAGCGACGACGAAACGCTGAGGGATCTCATCGCGAAGCTGCGTTCGCAGGGCGACGTCGTGGTGGTGGGGCTTCCGGGCCATGACTGGGCGGAGCTGGGGTGCACACGCAGGATCGAGATGAAGGAAGGAAAATGGCGCGTAACGTAGTCGTGATCGGGACCCAGTGGGGCGACGAGGGCAAGGGCAAGATCGTCGACTGGCTCACCGACCACGTGGCCGGCGTGGTGCGCTTCCAGGGCGGGCACAACGCGGGACACACGCTGGTGATCAAGGGGCGCAAGACGATCCTGCGGCTCATTCCGTCCGGCATCCTGCATCCGCAGGTCACCTGCTTCATCGGCAACGGCGTGGTGGTCTCCCCCGAGGCGTTGCTCCAGGAGATGGGCGAGCTCGAGAAAGCGGGCATCGAGGTCACCAAACAGCTGCGCCTGTCGGAGTCCGCGGCGCTCATCCTTCCGCACCACGTCGCCCTCGACCAGGCGCGCGAACGCGCCAAGGGCGAGGCCAAGATCGGCACGACCGGGCGCGGCATCGGCCCCGCCTACGAGGACAAGGTCGCGCGCCGCGCGATCCGCGTGGGAGACCTCTACGCGCGCGAGCGCTTCGCCGCGAAGCTGGGCGAGGTGCTCGACTACCACAACTTCGTGCTGCGCAACTACTTCCACGCCGAGGCGATCGACTTCCAGAAGACCCTCGACGACACGCTCGCCATCGCGCAGAAGTTGAAGCCCATGGTGGCCGACGTTTCCGGCGAGGTGAACGCGCTCATCGCGCAGGGCAAGCAGATCCTCTTCGAGGGCGCGCAGGCGGCGCTGCTCGACGTGGACCACGGCACCTATCCGTACGTAACCTCGTCGAACACCGTCGCGGGCCAGGCGGCGGCGGGCACGGGCGTGGGCCCCGGCCAGCTTCATTACGTGCTGGGCGTTGCCAAGGCGTACGCAACGCGCGTGGGCGCGGGCCCCTTCCCGACGGAGCTGGACGACGAGGTGGGCGAGCGGCTGCGCGTGCGCGGCAACGAGTACGGCTCGGTCACGGGCCGCCCGCGGCGCTGCGGCTGGTTCGACGCGGCGGCGTTGAAGCGCGCCGTGCAGTTGAACGGTCTCTCGGGCATCTGCATCACCAAGCTCGACGTGCTCGACGGCCTGGACAAGGTGCGCGTGGCCGTGGGCTACAAGACGACCGGGGGCACGCGGGAGATCTTCCCGGCGGGCGCCGAGGCGCTCGCCATCTGCGAACCGATCTACGAGGAGCTCTCCGGCTGGAAGGAAAGCACCGTGGGCGTGAAAGCCTTCGACAAGCTGCCCGCCAATGCGCAGACGTACCTCGAGCGGCTGGAGCAGCTCGTGGGCGCCCCGGTCGCGATCATCTCGACCGGTCCCGACCGCGAGGAGACGATCGTCCTGCGGCACCCCTTCGAGTGAGCGTGCAGCCTAGCTGGCGCGCGGGTGCGCGCGCCCGTTGCCGTTGCGATTGAGCCGACCCATCAGCTTGTCGAGCGTCGAGGCCTTCTCCTCGGGCGCGCCGAACCGGACTTCGCGGGCCTGCTGGCGGACCTTCTCCGCGGAGGCGCGCAACTGCGCCGCGGCCTCGGCCATGACTTTCGCGCGCTGCTCCTGGTACTGGCGCTCCTCGAGCGCTTCCAGCGAACGGCGCGTGCTCTCGAGAATGATGCGTTCGGCCTCGGCGTTCCTGGCCTCGCGCTCGGCGCGGGCGGCTGCGAGCGCCGCGGCGCGCTCGTCGGCCTGGATGCGCTTCATCTTGGCCTCGGCCTCGATGCGGGCGGCTTCCTTGGACTCGTCCTTCGCTTTCGCGAGCTCGGTTTCGGCTTCCAGGCGCTTGCGGGCCGCGTCGAGCGCCTTGCTCTCGGCCTCCGCCCGAAGCTTGGCCGCCACGGCCGCTTCGAGCTCCGCCTTCACCTGCGCCGCCAGGGCCTCGGTGGCCGCAGCCTCGGCGATGGTGCGCGCTTCCACGGTCTTGCGGGCGTCGTCTTCCGCGACCTGGCGCTCACGCGCAAGGCGCGCGGCAAGCCGCGCCTCGTCGGCGGCCGCGCGGGCGCGGGCCGCGGCGATCGCGTCCATGGCGCTGTTCTGCTGCGCCACGGCGATCGCGTCCTCGTGTTGCCGAAGCTCGTCGCGCGGGGTCATGCCCCTACGAGGGCCGTCCACCCGGAGTAGTTCCCTTGGAGGGACTCCTTTGGGCCGGTCGCTGCCCCTCGGTTGATCGAAGAGCTTGCTCAAGGGAAACTTGGTGCCCAGAAGAGGACTCGAACCTCCACGGTGTTACCCGCCAGTACCTGAAACTGGTGCGTCTACCAATTCCGCCATCTGGGCGCGGAAGAACAATAAATTTTAAGGGATGACACGAAGATTGTCTAGCAAAACCAAGGGCCTGGGGGACTACCCCACCGAGATTCCCGCCCGCGAAGATTACCTCGCAGTGCTCAACGAAGAAGGCGTTCCGGTCGCCGAGGACCGCCTGCGCGAGCTCCTGGGCATCACCCCGGAGCAGCACGAAGGCTTCGAGCGGCGCCTGGCCGCCATGGAGCGGGAGGGCCAGGTCCTGCGCAACCGCCGCGGCCACGTGCTGCTCCCGGACCGCGCCGGCCTCATCAAGGGCAAGGTCATCGGCCATGCCGACGGCTTCGGCTTCCTCAAGCCGGAGGACGGCTCGGCCGACCTCTTCCTGGACCCCAAGCAGATGCACAAGGTCCTGCATTCCGATGTCGTGCTCGCGCGCGTCACGGGCGTAGACCGGCGCGGGCGCCTCGAAGGCGCGATCGTCGAGGTGCTCGAGCGGCGCAACACGAAGGTCGTGGGGCGCCTCTTCATCGAGCAGGGCGTGGCCTTCGTCATCGCCGAGAACAAGCGCATCAGCCAGGACATCCAGATCCAGCCCGAGACCCTGAACGGCGCGAAGGCGGGGCAGGTGGTCGTGGCCGAGATCGTCGAGCAGCCGTCGAAGAATTCCGAGCCCATCGGCAGGGTGGTCGAAGTGCTGGGCAACTACGCCGATCCGGGGATGGAGATCGAGATCGCGCTGCGCAAGCACGACCTGCCGCACGAGTTCCCGAAGGACGCGCTGGAGCAGGCACGGAAGCTTCCCAAGGATGTGACCGAGAAAGACTGGTCGGGGCGAGCCCAGGGATCCGTACGCAAGGACCTGCGCTCGCTGCCCTTCGTGACCATCGACGGCGAGACCGCGAAGGACTTCGACGACGCCGTCTACGCCGAGAAGCGCGGCAAGGGCTTCCGGCTTTGGGTCGCCATCGCCGACGTCTCCCATTACGTGAGACCTGGCGATGCGTTGGACAAGGAAGCCTACGAGCGCGGCAACTCGGTGTACTTCCCGCGGCGCGTGATCCCGATGCTGCCCGAGGAGCTCTCGAACGAGCTCTGCTCGTTGAAGCCCGACGTGGACCGCCTCGTGATGGTGTGCGAGATGGACGTTTCCGCCAACGGCTCGGTGCGCCACTACGACTTCTACGCGGGCGTGATCCACTCGCAGGAGCGCTGTACCTACACGCGCGTGGCGGCCCACATCGAGGGCAAGGAGCCGGATCCGCCGCTTCCACCCTCGGTCGTTCCCAACATCGAGGACCTCTACGGCGTCTTCAAGGCGCTCTTCGGCGCGCGCCAGAAGCGCGGCGCCATCGACTTCGACTCGGTCGAGACGCGCATGATCTTCGACGAGAACGGCAAGATCGAGCGCATCGTCCGGGTCGAGCGCAACGACGCCCACCGGCTGATCGAGGAGTGCATGCTCGCGGCCAACGTGTGCGCGTCCGACTTCCTCGCCAGGAACGAGCAGCACACGCTTTATCGCGTGCACGAGGGCCCTACGCCCGAGAAGCTCGAGGCCCTGCGCGCGATGCTCAAGGATTTCGCCCTCACGCTCGGCGGCGGCGACGAGCCGCAGGCCAAGGACTACGCGGAGCTGCTCAAGCGCGTGAAGGGGAAACCCTATTCGGGAATGCTGCAGACGGTGATGCTGCGCTCGCTCGCGCAGGCGGTGTACACGCCCGACAACGTGGGCCACTTCGGCCTGGCCTACGAGGCCTATGCCCACTTCACCTCCCCCATCCGCCGCTATCCCGATCTTCTCGTGCACCGTGGCATCAAGGCGGTGCTCGCGAAGAAGAAGTACGAGGCGGGTGACTGGGCCGCGATCGGCGTGCACTGTTCCGAGACCGAGCGCCGCGCCGACGACGCCACGCGCGACGTGGAAGCCTGGCTCAAGACCTACTTCATGCAGGACCACGTGGGCGAGGAGTTCGACGGCACGATCAGCGGAGTCACGCAGTTCGGGCTCTTCGTGACCCTCGACGACCTCTACATCGACGGCCTGGTGCACATCTCCGACCTGGGCCAGGACTACTTCAAGTTCGACGCGCACAAGCACCTGCTCAAGGGCGAGCGCACGGGAGTGAAGTACCAGCTGGCCGGGCGCGTGCGCGTGAAGGTGGTGCGCGTGAACCTCGAGCAGGCGAAGATCGACTTCGTGCTGGTGAATGCGCCGCAGGCGTGGAAGAGCGATGAGCCCGAGGCGAACCCGCGGCCGCCCAAGCTGCGCGACTACGACAAGAAGGTGAAGAAGCTCGAAGCGCAGAACCCGAGGAAGAACAAAAAGTACAAATGAAGATCCTGGTCGGCTTCCACGCCGTGACGAGCCGCCTGCGGCAGAAGCCCGGCACCGTGAGCGAGATCTACCTCGACGCCGGGCGCAACGACGGGCGCGCCAAGGATTTGCGCAAGTTGGCCGAGGGCGTCGGCGTGCGCCTGATCACCGTCGATTCGAAACGCCTGGACGGCATGGCCGGCGGCACGCGACACCAGGGTGTGGTCGCGCAGGCGCAACCGCTCGACATGCCCAAGTTCATCGAGGACGTGCTCGATGCGCTCCTGGAGCCGCCGCTGCTGCTCATCCTCGACGGCGTGCAGGACCCCCACAACCTGGGTGCGTGCCTGCGCGTGGCCGACGGCGCGGGCGCCCACGCCGTCATCGCGCCCAAGGATCGCAGCGTCGGACTTACCGCGGCCGCGATCAAGGTCGCCTCCGGAGCCGCCGAATCCGTCCCCTACATCGTGGTCACGAACCTCGCACGCACGATGCGCGACCTGAAGGACCGCGGCATCTGGCTGACCGGAACCGCGGATGGCGCGGCGCAGACGATCTACCAGGCGAAGCTCGACGGGGCCGTGGGCCTCGTGATGGGTGCGGAAGGCGAGGGGCTGCGCCGGCTCACCCAGGAGACTTGCGACCTGCTGGTGTCGATCCCGATGCTGGGATCGGTCGAGAGCCTGAACGTCTCGGTGGCAAGCGGCGTGTGCCTGTACGAGGCGCGCCGCCGGCGCCTCTCGGCCTGATTTCGTCATCCGCGGGCCCCGTCGGCGCGTTCGGCGGGAATGAGAAAGGCGAAACGGCGGGTCCGCGTCGATGCGCGGTCCATGGGTTCGGCGGTTCACCCCGGTGAGTGGTTGCAGCGGGCGTTCCTCGACGAGTACGGCGTCTCGCAGACGGCGCTGGCGCGGGCGATCGGGGTATCCCCGCGGCGCATCAATGAAATCATCCTCGGGCGCCGCGCGATCACGGGAGAGACCGCTTTGTTGCTGGAGCAAGGCCACCGGCTACTCGGCCCAGCAGTGGATGGCGTTCCAGGCCGAATACGACCTGGAGCGGGCCCGTATGCTGCTGGCGGGCCGGCCGCCGCGAAAGATCGTTCCCCTGTCGCCGTTGGAAGAGCCGATCGACGGGCGCGCTTCGCCTTCAAGCCATGACGCGTAACGTTACGCGTCATGGGGCGTGAGGTGCACATGGGCGGGCGTGCGGTCCGAGGAATCTTTGGGCCGCTCCGAAGTCCCTCCCGTATAACGTCATGCGTCATAGCCCGAATCGAACCCCCAGGCGACGAGGAGTGTCCGCCATTGTGACAATCGTCCCCGCCTCCCTCTGGGATAATCCGCACTCCTCGCCGTACCTCCTTTCCAAGGCCGTTGCCTCCATGACCCGAACCTTCGCTGCGCTCCTCCTCGCCCTTGCCGTGCCGCTCGCCGCCGCGCAGCCGCAACCTGCACCGCGCACCGGCACCGTGACGCCCGTGGAAGCGAAGGGCCGCAAGCCCGCGCAGCGCCTGCCGCAGCCAAAGGCCGTGACGCCGGTCAAGGTGCACGAAGTCGAAGGGATGACCGAGTACCGCCTGCCCAACGGCCTCCAGGTCCTGCTCTTCCCGGATCCCTCGAAGCCCACGATCACGGTGAACATCACGTACCTCGTCGGCAGCCGCCACGAGAACTACGGCGAGACCGGCATGGCGCACCTGCTCGAGCACCTGCTCTTCAAGGGAACGCCGAAGCATCCGAACATCGACCAGGAGTTCAACCAGCGCGGCGTGCGCTACAACGGCACTACCTGGATCGACCGCACGAACTATTACGAGCTCTTCCAGGCGAGCGACGACAACCTCGCGTGGGCGATCGAGCTCGAAGCCGACCGGATGGTCAACTCGAACATCGCGAAGAAGGACCTCGACAGCGAGATGACGGTCGTGCGCAACGAATACGAGAGCGGCGAGAACTCGCCCTTCAGCGTCTTGCTCAAGCGCCTGCAGAGCGTGACCTTCGACTGGCACAGCTACGGGCGCTCGACCATCGGCAACAGGAGCGACATCGAGAACGTCCGCATCGAGAACCTGCAGGCCTTCTACCGCACGTACTACCAGCCCGACAACGCGGTGCTGCTCATCGCCGGCAAGTTCGACGAGAAGAAGGCGCTCGACCTCATCGCCAGGCACTTCGGCCCGATTCCAAAGCCCGTGCGCACACTGCCGCCCGAGTGGACGGTCGAGCCCACGCAGGACGGCCCGCGAGAGTTCCAGGTGCGCCGCAAGGGCGACATCCAGATCGTGGCGCTGGCGTACAAGGTGCCTTCCAGCCTGCACGTCGACTCCGACGCGATCGGGTTCGGCAGTTTCATCCTGGGCCACGTCCCCACGGGGCGCATGCACAAGGCGCTGGTGGAGACCGGGAAGGCCGCGCAGGTCTTCAGCGTGCCGCTGCCCGGCCGTCATACGGGGCTGCAGCTTTTCGGCGCCGTGGTGAAGCTGGGCGAGCCGGTCGAGCCGGTACGCGACGAGCTCGTGAGGATCGTGGAGTCGTTCAAGGACAACCCGCCCAATGCGCAGGAGATCGAGCGCACGAGGCTTTCGTTCATGAACGCTGTCGAGAAGACCCTCGCCAACCACGAGCAGCTGGGCGTGCAGATGTCCGAGTACATCGCGCTCGGCGACTGGCGGCTCTTTTTCCTCGCCCGCGACGACCTGGACAAGATCACCTCCGAAAAGGTCGCGGCCGCTTCCAAGGCCTACTTCCGCCGCGACAATCGCACGGTGGGAATCTTCGTCCCGGAGGACAAGCCGATGCGCGCCGAGATCCCGGCGCCGCCACCCGTGGCCGAAGTGATGAAGGACTTCGTGGCCAAGCCCGCGACCAGCTACGCGGAGGCCTTCGATCCCTCGCAGGCCAACATCATGGCTCGCACGAAGACCTACACCTTCGACAACGTGAAGGTGGCTCTCCTGCCGAAGAAGAATCGTGGAGAGACGGTCAACGTCGCGATCGTGCTGCACCTGGGCAACGAGAAGGACCTGTTCGGCCAGCGCACGAACGCCTCGTTCGCCGGGTCGATGCTCGCGCGGGGCACGACCCGCGTCACGCGCGCGCAGCTCTCCGACGAATGGGAGCGGCTCAAGGTGTCGGGGCGGGTTGCCGGCCCGGCCGCCGGCTTGCAGACCACGCGCCCCAACCTGGAGGAAACGCTGCGGCTGGCCGTGCACGTGATGCGCGAGCCGCGCTTCGATCCGCAGGAGTTCGAGCAGCTGAAGATGCAACGCATCACCTCGATCGAGGCGCAGATGACCGAGCCCGAGTCGCGCGCCTCCGAGGCGATGTCCGCGCATTTCAATATCCATCCCAAGGGCGATTGGCGATATTCGCCCACGCTCGAGGAGTCCCTCGCGCAAACGCGCGCTGCGACCCTCGAGGGCGCCAAGGCCTTCCACGAGCGTTTCTACGGCGTGGCGCAAGCCGAGATCGCCGTGGTGGGCGACTTCGACGAGGCCCGCGTCGCCGCCGTGATCAAGGAGCTTTTCGCCGGCTGGCCGCCGAAGGTGCCCTACCAGCGCGTGCCCAACGAGTATCGCGACATCCCCGCGGCGCAAAAGACCATCGACACACCGGACAAGGAGAATGCCGTCTTCCTCGCGCGCCAGAACGTCGAGCTCAAGGACGACGATCCGGACTTCCCGGCGCTCTATGTGGCGAACTACATCCTGGGCGGTGGGGCGGGCTTCGATTCGCGCTTCGCCACGCGGATCCGCCAGAAAGATGGCCTGTCCTATGGCGTCGGTTCCGACCTGTCGATCGGCTCCCTCGATAGGGCCGGGTCGTGGTCGGCGTATGCCATCGCTGCGCCCGGAAACATCGCTCGCGTCGAGACCGCGTTCAGGGAAGAGCTCGAGCGGGCGCTCAAGGACGGCTTCACCGATGCGGAGCTCGCGGCTGCCAAGTCGGGAATCATGCAGAAGCGAGTGCAGGCGCGTTCCCAGGACGGCACGGTGGCGAGCGCCTGGACGGGCAATCTCTACCTCGGGCGCACGTGGGACTTCAGCAAGCAGTTCGAGGAGAAGATCCTGGCGCTCCGCGCGGCCGAGGTTTCCGCGGCGCTGCGCAAATATCTCGACCCGGCGAAGGTCGCGGTGGTGAAGGCGGGGGATTTCACGAAGAAATAGGCGGCCTCGGGCCGAGCGTGAGCTGCCACCGCTCGAAGATGCGTGCCACTTCCATCACGCTGTGGCCGGTACCGGTGCCGAGGTTCAACGTGAGGACGGTGCCCGTCTGCAGCCGCTCGAGGGCACGCAGCGCCGCGAGATGGCCCTCGGCGAGGTCCATCACGTGCACGTAATCGCGCACGCCCGTCCCGTCAGGGGTCGAATAGTCGTTTCCGAAAACCTCCAGGAGATTCCGCCCGGCGCGGCAGTTCCGCCGGGGGGCCGGAAGGCGTCATATAGAATCCCCCGATGGCCAGGCCATCGCGCAAATATTCGACGCGCCGCCGCGTCCTGGTGACGGGCGGCGCCGGCTTCATCGGCTCCCACCTGTGCGAGCGGCTGCTGGCCGAGGGTTGCGATGTGCTCTGCGTCGACAACTTCTTCACCGGCACGAAGGACAACATAGCGCACCTGATCTGCATGCCCTACTTCGAGGTCATGCGGCACGACGTCACCTTCCCGCTCTATGTCGAGGTGGACGAGATCTACAACCTCGCGTGCCCCGCGGCTCCGATCCACTACCAGTTCGATCCGGTGCAGACGACCAAGACGAGCGTGCACGGGGCGATCAACATGCTGGGGCTCGCCAAGCGGGTGAAGGCCAGGATCCTCCAGGCGTCCACCTCGGAGGTCTATGGGGACCCCGAGGTGCATCCGCAGGTGGAGAGCTATTGGGGACACGTGAACCCGATCGGCCTGCGTTCGTGCTACGACGAGGGCAAGCGCTGCGCGGAGACGCTGTTCTTCGACTATCACCGCCAGCACAGCCTGCGCATCAAGGTGGCACGGATCTTCAACACGTATGGTCCGAGGATGCATCCGAACGACGGCCGCGTGGTTTCCAATTTCATTGTCCAGGCGCTGAAAGGCGAACCGGTCACCATCTACGGGGACGGCTCGCAGACGCGGTCGTTCTGCTACGTGGACGACCTGGTGGAGGCGCTGATCCGGTTGATGGCGACCGACGACACCTTCACCGGCCCGGTGAACCTGGGCAACCCCAGGGAGTTCACGATCCTTCAACTCGCCGAGCAGGTGCTCGGCCAGACCGGGTCGAAGTCGAGGATCGTGAGGAAGAAGCTGCCGAGCGACGATCCGAAGCAACGGCGGCCGGACATCACGATGGCGCGCAAGCACCTGCGGTGGAAGCCAACGACGTCGCTCGAGGCGGGCCTCGAAAAGACCATCGACTACTTCCGCGCAAGGTAGGGAAGGGTCGAGGAGATGAAGATCTTGTTGACGGGCGCCGCCGGGTTCATCGGCGCGCACCTGGCAAAAGCGCTCCTGCGGCGAGGCGACGAGGTCGTGGGCGTCGACAACCTCAACGCCTACTACGATGTGTCGCTCAAGGAAGCCCGCCTGGAATGGATCGGGCGCGAGGGCGGTTCGTTCACCTTCGTGAAGGCCGACATCGCCGACCGGACGGCGATGGAAGGACTGTTCGCGAGCGCGCGGTACGGCGCGATCGTGAATCTCGCCGCCCAGGCAGGCGTGCGCTATTCGCTCGAGAACCCGGGCGCATACACGGAAGCGAACATCCGCGGCTTCCTCAACATCCTCGAGGGCGCGCGGCACCACGGCACCGGTCACCTCGTATATGCGTCGACGAGCTCCGTCTACGGCACCAACAAGCCGCCGTTCCGTGAATCCGATCGAACCGATACGCCGATTTCGCTCTACGCGGCGACCAAGAAGGCCAACGAGGTCATGGCCCATGCGTACGCCCACCTCTTCGGGTTTCCGGCTACGGGGCTGCGCTTCTTCACCGTGTACGGCCCATGGGGCCGGCCCGACATGGCGCTATTCAAGTTCACCAGGGGCATCCTCGCCGGCGAAGCGATCCCGGTCTTCAACCAAGGCAGGATGGTGCGGGATTTCACCTATATCGACGACATCGTCGAAGGCGTCCTGCGGGTGATCGACAGGCCCGACGGCTATCGCATCTTCAACATCGGCAACCACCGGCCGGTGCCGCTCATGGATTACATCCGCGCCATCGAGGCCGCTGTGGGAAGGAAGGCGGTGCTCGACCTCATGCCGATGCAGGCCGGCGACGTCGAGGCAACGGAGGCCGACACCTCTGGATTGCAGCGAGCTACGGGATTCAACCCCGATACGCCGGTGGAAGAGGGCGTGAAGCGGTTCGTCGCTTGGTATCGCGACTATTACAAGGTATGAGCGCCGGATCCGGGCTTGGCGCGCCGCCCGGCGCCGTTTGCGATAGTCTTCGACAACAATCGCTCGTTCGCTCGACCGCCCTGTTGGACAATGCGGCCGGGGGACGATGCCATCGGGAAGTTTCATCCAGGGGAGCCCGCTGAGTGGACAAGTTCGACTTCGATGCCCAGGCGCCGCTGCCGCGCGACCGTGTCTACGTGACCTGGAGCGAAACCTGGCCGCTCGCCCGCTACGTCGAGGAGTGGCTCAAGGCCCGGCGGCTGCGTACCGACGACGCGGCTCGTGCCCAGGTGCACCACTCGATCGCCCGGTACCCGTGGAAAGGGCCTTTGCGCAAGGCGGACGTCGACCACTACCTGGACGCGAGCGTGAACAAGGCCGAGCTCGCGCTGCCCGAGCAGGTGCAGGCCGCGCGCAAGGCCTGAGCCTTCCCCCCGGGCTCCCCGGTCCGGGAGCGCTTTGTTTTTGTTCGCCTTTTCAGCTATAATGGCGGGCTTTCCACCTTGCCCCACCGCTACAGCGCATGTCGGGGGGCTTTACCCATAAGGAGGCCCCATGCGCCATTACGAAATCGTCTTCATCGTGCACCCGGACCAGTCCGAGCAGGTCCCCGGCATGATCGAGCGATACCGCAACACGATCACCACCGGAAACGGCAAGGTGCATCGCATCGAGGACTGGGGCCGGCGCCAGCTCGCCTACCCGATCCAGAAGGTGTTCAAGGCACACTACGTGCTCATGAACATCGAGGTCAACAACGAGACCCTGGTCGAGCTCGAGAACTCCTTCAAGTTCAACGACGCTGTCCTTCGCCACCTCACCGTCAAGGTGGACGAGGCCGTGACGGGTCCCTCCCCGATGATGAAGGAGGAGAAGTCGCGCAACGTGACCGACGGCCCCGCGGCCACCGACAAACCCGCCGAGGGCGCATCCGCCGCGCCCGCGGCCGCCTGACAGGAGCGCCCCCATGCCCCCGGCACGCAGAGGAATCAAAGGCAAAGGCAAGTTCGGCGCCAAGAAGGACGGCCGCAACCAGAACCGCGGCCTCTTCCGCCGCCGCAAGTTCTGCCGTTTCACCGCCGAGAAGATCAAGCAGGTCGACTACAAGGACATCGCCCTGCTCAAGGACTTCATCAACGAGAACGGCAAGATCATCCCGGCCCGCATCACCGGCACCAAGGCCCGCTACCAGCGCCAGCTCGGGGTCGCGATCAACCGCGCGCGGTTCCTGGCCCTGCTGCATTACACCGACCTGCACTGAGGACCCGCCATGCAAGTGATCCTGATGGAAAAGGTGGTGAACCTCGGAAGCCTTGGCGACGTGGTCAAGGTGAAGGACGGTTTCGCCCGCAACTACCTCATCCCGCAAGGCAAGGCCAAGCGCGCGACCGAGGCGAACCTCAAGGAGTTCGAGGGGCGCCGCGCCGAGCTGGAGAAGAAGTCGAACGAAGCCCTCTCCTCGGCGCAGGAGCGTGCCGCCAGGCTCGAAGGCCAGAAAATCGAGATCGCGCAGAAAGCCGGCCCGGACGGCCGCCTCTTCGGTTCGGTCACGAACAGCGACATCGCCGAGGCGCTCACCAAGGGTGGGGTCGAGGTGAAGAAGGCCGAGATCCGCATGCCCGCAGGGCCTCTCAAGCACATCGGTGAGTTCCCGATCATGGTCCACCTGCACGCGGACGTGGAAGCGAACATCGTCGTGCACGTGGTGGCCGAGCAATAGCGCAACCCGTTCGACGAAAAAAGCCGCCTCCCCGGGCGGCTTTTTTTCGCCTGCAAGCCTCTATCGCTCCAGCGACCTCATTTCTTCGGAGCCGCCGAGGGCGCAGCCGCCGCCTTTGGCCGTATGGCCGCGACGTAGCGGTCGTTGGAGTAGATGAGGCGCTGCACGAGGAGCTTCACGATCGCACGGCCGAATGCGGCCTGCAGCCTGCCCGACGCCCGTTGCAACGCATCGGCCGAAAAAGCGACGACCTGCGTTGGAATCACGGCGCGAACGCTCGCCGAGCGCGGGCGATCGGTGCCTTCGATGAACGCGATTTCGCCGAATCCCTCGCCGGAGGCGACGCGTCCGAGGCGAACGCCCTTGTGCATCACCTCGAGCTCCCCGGACTCCACGACATAGACCGTCCGGTCATCGGCACCTTCGTCGATCACCTCCTTGCCGGGCTCGTACGTCTGGCGGGTACCCAGGCGCACCGCTTCCCACAGCTCGTTCTCCGCGAAGCGCGAGAAGAAGGGCAAGCCGCGCAGGGCCTCGAAACGCGCGCTCTCATTGGAAACGGCGTTGTCCTCGCGAATCTGCGGAAACGCCGCGGATAGGGCCATCCGGAACTGCTTCCAGGTCTGGAAGCGCTTGGTGCGATCGCGGTGCATCGCCGTGTCGATCGCCTCGCGCAGGCCCAGGGGCACGTTCTGGCGGCGGCGCTCGAGCGGCACGGGCTCGCCGTGCAGCTTCTCGTAGATCATCGCCGATTGGGTGTCGCCCCGGTGCGGGTAGTGGCCCGTCAGCAGGTTGTAGGCCATGACCCCGGCGGCGTAGATGTCGTGCTGGACATGCGGTTCGGCGCCCTCGAAGTGCTCGGGGGGCATGAACGGGAGCGTGCCAACGCCGATCACCTGCGTTTCGTCGGTGCCAGTCATGAACACGGCGCCGAAATCGCTCACCTTGGGCGTGCCGTCGGCTGCCAGCAGCACGTTGGCCGGCTTGATGTCGCGGTGGAGCAGGCCTTCGGTGTTCGCATATTCGAGCGCGTGGCACACCTTGAAGACGATGTCGGCCACCCTGGGGATCTCGAGCAGCGTATGGGGTTGGACGTGGTCGGCGAGCGTTCCGCCTGCCAGGTACTCCATGACGAGGAAGCTGCGGTCGGTCTCCTGGCCCGCTTCGTAGATCTCGAGGATATAAGGGTGCTTGAGCCGGCCCGCGAGGCGCATCTCGTTCACCCAGAGCTGCTCTATGCGCGCCTGCTCGTCGGTCGGGCTCTCGATCGCCTGCATGATCTTGAGCGCCACCTCGCGCTGGTGGAAACGGTCCTTGACGAGATAAACCTCGGCCATGCCGCCCTGGCCGAGCGGGCGGATGTATTCGAACCGGCGGCCGAGGGCGCCGGAGAATGCTTCGGGAACGGCCATGAAGGGCGGAGGGAGCGAGACCTTGTTGTTTCGGGGGAATCTTACCTCGGCGAGGAGCCCTGTTCCCGCGGCGGCGGCAAAAACGGCGCTTACAGGCTCACCTGGTGAGCCTGTCCCCGCGCAAAAATATAGTTATTCGCGTCTTCCGGGTTGGCCGTACTCCACTGATGTTCCTGGACATTCACGGGTTTGCAAACACGATATCCACAAGCTGCGCGCGGCATCTTGCCCATCACGCGGCGCACGCGACCACAGGCTTATCCTTTGAACGGCCTGCCTCGCCATGACAGACTCGCGGCTCGCGATGTCGGGGGGACATCGGGCCCAACCCAAGTGAGGAGATAAGACCAGTCATGGCACCTGCCACTGCCGGATCGGACCGGTTTTCCCGCGCCGTCCCGGGCGACGCCCAGATCGAATCGCTGCGCCTGCCGCCGCATTCGGTGGAGGCGGAACAGGCCGTGCTTGGCGGGCTCCTTCTTTCCAATCCGGCGTGGGACCGCATCGGCGACCTCATCCGGGATTCGGATTTCTACCGCGCCGACCATCGCGTCCTCTGGCGCACGATCACCAGGCTGATCGAGGACAACAAGCCGGCTGACGTGCTCACCGTCGCCGAGGCGCTCAAGGTCTCGGGTGAAATCACCGATGTCGGCGGCATCGCGTACCTGGACCAGCTCGCCTCGGGCACGCCCTCGGCGGCGAACATCCGGCGCTATGCGGAGATCGTTCGCGAGCGCGCAATCATGCGCAAGCTCGCCGAAGTGGGCACGAATATCGCAGACTCGGCCTATTCGCCCCTGGGTCGCGACGCGCGGCAACTGCTGGACGAAGCCGAAACAAGGATCCTGGAGATCGGCGAATCGGGCGGGCGCTCCTCCGAGAGCTTCGCCAAGATGTCGCAGGTCCTGGCCGAGGTGATGTCGCGCCTCGACGAGCTGCATCGCAATCCCGCGTCCGTCACGGGCAAGGCCACGGGTTTCGTCGACCTGGACGAGATGACGACGGGGTTGCAGGACGGGGATCTCATCATCGTGGCCGGGCGGCCCGCCATGGGCAAGGCGACCCCGGTGGATTCCCTCGTCAAGACGTCCACGGGTTGGGCGCAGATGGGGGCGCTCAAGGTCGGCGACGCGTTGGCTTCAATCGATGGCGCACACTCGGTCGTGACCGGCGTCTATCCTCAAGGCGAACGCCAGGTCTACCGGCTGACGTTCTCGGATGGCCGCCAAGTGGAGGCCTGCAAGGAGCACCTCTGGCGCATCCACCACGGCGGCTGGGATGAACCGCGCGTCGCCTCGACCGGGAAGCTGATGGAGATGCTGGCCCGCAAGCGCTATCAGCATCGCTTGTGGATCGACCAGGTTACCGGGGAATTCGGACACAGCGACCCGCTGCCGGTCGATCCCTGGGTGCTTGGAGCGTTGCTCGCTGACGGGGGTCTTGGCCACACGTCGCCGAAGTTCAGCACGACCGACCGCGAAATGGCCGAACAGATGTCGGCTGTGCCCGAGGCGAACGGGGATGGCGTGCAAATGCGTCACGCGGACCGCCACGAGGTTATCGGCCGCCATCCGGCGGTGCGAAGCGATCCGAACGCGCTCATCCACGAATTGCGCAAGGCGGGCGTCTGGGGCCTCGATAGCCAGGACAAGTACATCCCCTATGCCTACCTGACCGCCAATCGTGCGGCGCGGCTCGCCTTGCTCCAGGGCTTCCTGGATACCGAGGGCTGGGTGGAGAAGGTGCGCGCCGTTCGCTATTGCACGACGAGCAAGCGCCTGGCGAAGGACGTCCAGGAGCTGGTGCGTTCCCTGGGAGGCTGGTGCTCGCTCGCCACCAGGGCGACGAAGTTTTCCTGCAAGGGCGAAAAGCGCGAAGGCCGCCCCGCGTTCGTGCTGGACATCCACCACCCCGAGCCTCGCTCCCTGTTCCGGCTTGCGCACAAGCGTGAGCGCCTCCCCGAGCGCTATCGGCACGTCCCGAAACCGGTCCTCGTTTCGATCGAGCCAACCCGGGTGACCCAGACCCGATGCATCGCGGTCTCGCACGCGTCGCGGCTTTTCGTCACGAACGATTATGTCGTCACGCACAACACCTCCTTCGCCCTCAACATCGCCGAGCACGTAGGCCTCGAGCTCAAGCTTCCCGTCCTCGTGTTCTCGATGGAGATGGGGGGCACGCAGCTGGCGACGCGCCTGCTCGGCTCCGTCGGGAAAGTGGACGCGCAAGCGCTTCGCACCGGGCGCCTTTCGCCCACGGACTGGGACCGCCTCGGGCATGCGCTCGGAAAGCTGAACGAGGCGCCGATCCTGATCGACGAATCGCCGGGCCTCAACCCGCTCGAGCTGCGTGCCCGCGCGCGCCGCAAGTGGCGCGAGTACGGCGGGCTCGGGCTGATCGTGGTCGACTACATACAACTCATGCAGGCCACCGACGCCGGCCAGGAAAACCGCGCCACGGAGCTGTCCGAGATCTCGCGCGGCATGAAGTCCATGGCCAAGGAGCTCAAGTGCCCCGTCATCGCGCTCTCGCAGCTCAACCGCTCGCTCGAGCAGCGGCCGAACAAGCGGCCGGTGATGTCGGACCTTCGTGAAAGTGGCGCGTTGGAGCAGGATGCGGACATGATCTTCTTCATCTACCGCGACGAGGTCTACAACGAGGATTCGCCCGACAAGGGCATCGCGGAGATCATCATCGGCAAGCAGCGCAACGGCCCCATCGGCACGGTGAAGCTCACGTTCCTCGGCAAGCACACGCGCTTCGAGAATTACTCGGGGGCTCCGGGATACTAGAATTCGGCCCCGGCCTTCGCCGGGGTGACGAGCTTTCCGGCGACGAAGAATGCCCCGACCCATCCAGGCAACCATCTCCGCTTGCGCGCTGCGCCAAAACTATCGAGCCGCGAAGCTTGCCGCGCCCCACTCGAGGGTGATGGCGGTGGTCAAGGCGAACGCCTACGGGCACGGGCTCGAGCGCGTGGCCGACGCCCTTAACGACGCGGACGGGTTCGCGATCGTCGAAGTCGACTGGGCCCTGGGGCTGAAGGAGAAGTACCCCGGGAAGCCCGTGCTGCTGCTCGAGGGATTCTTCGACGCCGGGGACCTGCGCCTGGCATCCTCCGCGGGCCTCGCGTGCGCCGTCCACGACGACGAGCAGCTGCGCATGCTCGAGCTGGAAAGGCCCGATCAGGCGCTCGATGTCTACCTCAAGATCAATACCGGCATGAACCGGCTCGGATTCGCGCCCTCGGCCGCGAGGGCT
>CAMPHL010000007.1 GCA_946885905.1 uncultured Pseudomonadota bacterium
TGCTGGTCCTCAGGGGCCTCGGACGCGCCGCGAGGACTTGCGCCTCCCCGGCGCGTCCGAGGCCCCTGAGGACCAGCACCTGGTTCGATAGCGCGAAGGTGTTGTCGGCCTCGCGGGAGAGCACGTGCGCGAGCACCCGCTCGGCCTCGGCGAGCCGCCCCTTGCGGTGATAGACCACCGCCAGCGTGTTGTATGCGGCGATGAAGTTGGGCTCGTGCACGATGGCCGCGCGCGCCCACCAGTAGGCGTCGTCGACGCGCCCTTGCGCGATCGATTCGGCGGCGCGATTGTTCATGAACATGGCCACCACGGTGGCCTCCGAGATGGTGTAGCCGCGCCACGCGCGGCCGCGCGCCGAGGGCATGAAGTCGATGGTGAGCTGGTCCCAGTCGCGCTCGCGCGCGATGATGCGCACGTCGTGCTTGGTCGAGACCAGCGTCACGTTCACATGGGTGCTCGCCACCTGGAGCTCGCCCACGCGGCTCCAAGCGTCGTCGGTAAAGATGCGCTTGAAGTGCACCTGCAGCCCCAGCTCGCGCGCGAATGCCGCGGTCATGATCACCAGGGAGAGGCAGTTGCCCGAGCGCGCCTCGAAGGCCTGGGAGGCGGTGCGCGTGGTGTCGGAATCGTACTCGAGCTTGAGCTGGCCCTCGCGGTAGAGCGCGTCCACCAGGCCCCGGTGCCAGCCCTTGTCCTCGAGCTGGCGGCCGATCTCGCGCTTGAGGTAGCGCTTCATCCCGGGCGTGGTCGCGAACACGTCCGCGGCCTCGATGCGCTCGGTGGCGGGCTTGAAGAGCTCGTCGCGGAAGAACGTGTTGTCCACCTGCGGCGGCGTCGCGGGTGCGCTCGCGCAGCCTTGCAGCAGGCAGGCGACGAGGGCGAATCCGGGCAGCAATCTCATGGCGAAACCTCCCGGGAAAAGTGTATTCCCGGGCGTCCCCGCCCGTGTGACGCTTTGTTCGTGCAGTTCCGGGCCCTATCGGCGCGCCGCGAACGCTCCTGCGACGGCCAGGACCATTCCCGCGGCCTGCACGGCATCGAGCGCCTCGCCGAAAAGCACCAGCGCCATCAGCCCGGCGATGGGCGGCGACAGGTAGAGCAGCGGCGCCACTTTCGAGGCGGCGCCCCGGCGCAGCAGGTAGAGCATGATCGAGATGCCGCCCACCGAAAGGCCGAAGACGGCCCAGGCGAGGGCGCCGTACAGCGCCGCGCCGTGGTCGAAGCGGCCCGCCTCGAGCCCCAGCGCGAAGGGCAGCGTGAGCAGGAACGCGCCCACGAACTGGATCGAAGCGTTCACGCGCAAGTCCATCTGCGGTTTCGACAGCTTCTGCCAGATCGTGCCGAGGGTGAGCGAGAGCGTCGCGAGCAATCCCACCACGAGCGCGTGCATCGGGATGGCGTGCGCGCTGCCGAGCTTCGGCGACACGATCAACGCCACGCCCACGACCCCGACCACGATGCCCGCCCACTGGCGCGCGTTCAGCCGCTCGTGCAGCAGGGGGAGCGCGAGCAGCGCGGTGAAGAGCGGATGCAGGCCCGTGATGAGCCCCATCATCCCCGCGCCCATGCCTTGGGAGACGGCCCAGAAGACGCCACCGATGTAAAAGCCGTGCAGCAACATCCCCGCGATCATGGCGTCGCGCCAGACCTTGATGTCCCGCGGCCACGCCGCCTTGACCGCCACGGACAGCAGCGTGAAAACGACGATGCTGCAACCATGGCGCACCGTGAGGAAGGTGAGCGGATCCGCCCGGGTCGAAACGATGCCCGCCACGATGAAGCCGGTCGCCCAGATGAAGACGAACAGTCCGGAAAGGAGATGGATCATGAACGGATGAGGTTACCTGCTCGTGCCTCGCCGCCGTAGCCTTAGCCCCCGTGCCGGACGAGGATGCCGGCGATGATCGCGACGTCCATCGCGACCCATCCCGTGTTGGCGAAACAGATCGTGGCGTCGCGTTTCTGGATGCCGTAGGCGAGCCAGGCTCCCGACGACACCAGGTAGGTGATCCAGGAAATAAGCGAGACGTCCGTGGGTCCGCTCGTGGTCCAGATGCTCCAGACCTGGGGCACCGTCATCAGCATGGTCACCACCGCGCCGATGCGCAGGGATCTCTCGAGCGGCGTCTGCGGCGGTGCGTCTTCGGGCGGGCAGATGGTGGGTCCATCACAGGGGAGCATGGCGGCCTCCTTGGGGCGTGCCAGCAGCTTAGGGCAAGCGGCAAAGGGAGGGATCCCCCCGAATCGGAATACGCGGGCGATACCGATCTCCGATAGCGAGGCGTAAAGTGCGGGGACGAAAATCCGCTGGAGCGCCCGCATGGCCACTGCCGCCCCCTCCGTCGATTCCGTCCTTGCGCACGCGTGCGGCGAGCGCCCGCTCTACACATTCGCCGCCGCGACCGCGCTCGGCGTGATCCTCGTCGGATTCGCGCCGACGTACTTCCTCAAGGCATTCTTCGGCACGCCTGAGCTGAGCACGCTCAAGCACCTGCATGCGCTGGCGATGATGGCGTGGTTCGGGCTGTTCCTGGTCCAGGCGCGTCTCGTGGCGACCGGCAATATCGCCCTTCACCGGAAGATGGGAATCGCGGGCATCGCGGTGGCGGTGCTCGTCGTCTGGATGGGGCTGCAGGCGGGACTCGCCTCGGCGCGCGCGGGAGTGACGCCGATTCCCGAGGTGCCGCCGCTCGCCTTCCTCGTCATGCCCGTGGGCGAGATGCTCGCCTTCGCGCTGCTCTTCGGCGCGGCGATCGTGCTGCGCAGGAAGAGCCCCTGGCACAAGCGGCTGATGCTCGTGGCCATGCTCACTCCGGCCTTCGCCCGCTGGCCGCTCATCGCAACCGGCGGCCCGCCGGCTTTCTTCGGCATGACCGACCTGCTCGTCATCGGCTGCATGGCCTACGACTGGCGCAGGAACGGCCGGGTGCACCCGGCCTTCCTATCCGCGCTCGCGCTGGTGGTCGTGATCCAGGTCGGACGCCTGGCGCTCGCCGGCACCGCGCTCTGGATGGACTTCGCGAGGTGGGCGATCGCCTGAGCGCCGGGAAGCGCTAGCCGTAGATGCGCGCCAGTTCCTTCGCCTTCGCGGCGACCAGCTTGCGCAGCGACGCGGGCTCGATCGCTTCGACCTCGGGCCCGAACTTGAGGATGTCCATGACGAGCTCGCCCTCGGCGCTGTAAGGGACTTCGAGCACGTAGCTGCCGTCCTTCTCCCAGCGCGCGCGCTGCTTCGGATGCCATTGCTCGAGCGCCACGTAGCGCGCGCGTTCCGGCGTGAACCGGAGCGAGGCCCACTGGACCTTCCTGCCGGAGAAGATGCCATAGCCGCTCGCGAGCACATCATCGAGCTCGGCATCGGGTACGTCCTTCACCTTGCCCGCGACCATCTCCGCCGAGCGGATCGCATCCAGGCCGAAGCTGCGGATGTCGTTGCGCAGGTGGCACCACGCGTCCAGGTACCAGTTGGCGCGGTAGTACACGAGGCGCTGCGGCGATACGTCGCGGCGCGTCTCTTCGTTGCGCGTGCGATTGAAGTGAACGATCGCGAGGCGGCTGCGGCCCAGGACCGCGGAAGCGATGAGCGAGAAGTGCTTCGGCTCGTGCTTCCTCGCGCCGAAGGGGATCACGCGGATGCGCTTCCTCACCTGCTCGGCGGAATGGTCGCCGGCGGAGAGCAGCGCGCGCAAGCGCACCTTGAGGGGCTCGAGATGCGGGCCCAGCAGCGAGGGCTCGAGGCCCTCGATCAGGTGCTCCATGGTGAGCAGGGCCTGCGCCTCGGCCGGGTTGAACCACAGGCCCGGAAGCTGGTACGGATGGCCCCTGTCCTCTTCCCCGGCCTCGAAGCGGTAACCGTTGTGCTCGCGGTCCCAGACGATCGGCGCGTAGAGGCGCTCGCGCATGTACTCCAGGTCGCGCTTGAAGGTGGCGAGCGAGATGTCGAGCTCCCCCAGGAAGGTGGAGATCGGCACCACGCCGGGACGGCGTGATTGCAGGAGCTGGTCGATCTTGTAGAAGCGCTCGGTTCGGTCCACGGTCATTCGCATGCCGCGATGCTGCGGCGTTGTAGGCTCATGGGATGAGCCACTTGGACCGATCATAGCAGCGGGCCGCGATGTCGAACCAGATCGTGCATCCCCAGGAGCCCATCATGAAGAGCACCCGAATCGCGGCGGGCCTTGCGCTCGCCCTCGCATCGACCGCGGCGCTGGCCGTCTCCGGCGACCGCTGGTACGGCACCAACGCCGCTGCTCCCCCGCCTCTCGAGCCGATCGTGGTGACGCGCGTGACCCCCGGTCTGCCGGAGGTCTACACGTATCCGCCCCGCGAGGTCGTGGTCGAGCGGCGCGTGATCGTGCCGGAGGAAGTGATCGTGGAACGGACCTACGAGCTCCTGCCCGGCACGTACGCGATCCAGAAACCGTACGACCACGTCACCGAGCTCAACCCGCAGACGGGCCCGCACCTGGATATGGGATTGTTCCCGCGGAACGGGCCGAACGACTTCGGAAGCTGAACGCCCGCCTCCTCCTGCGAGGGGAAATCGCGCCGCGCGTATGATGCGCGGCTATGAAACGCTCAGTGCTCGACCGCGTGGTCCTCGAGCAGCGCCTGGACCCGCCCGCAGTGGCGATGGCCCTCGACCTGTCGGGAGCGCGGCCCGATGCCGCGGCCTGGCGGGCGTTCCTCGCCCGAGTGCTGAACGGCGCCGGCATCACCGGGCTCGGCGCCGGCGCGATCTTCTTCGTCGCGGCGAACTGGCAGGATTACGGCGTCGCCGGCCGGTTCGCGCTGCTGCAGGTCGCCTTCGCGATCGCCGTGGGCCTCGCGCTCTGGCGGCCGGCGCCCGGGATGCTGGGTGAAAGCGCCCTCACGCTCGCCGTGCTCTTCTCGGGGGCGCTCCTCGCGCTCTTCGGGCAGACCTACCAGACGGGCGCGGACGTCTACGAGCTCTTCTTCATCTGGGCCATCCTCGCCCTGCCCTTCGCGCTCGCGAGCGCCGCCGCCGCGGTCTGGGCGACCTGGTGGGTGGTCCTGAACGTGGGGCTGGCGCTCTACTGCGGCCTGGAGGACGCGAGCTTCGCGCGGCTGCTGGTCGCCGGCCGCCTCGGAATCGAGCGCCCCCTGCTGCTCTTCTTCGCCTGCCTCGCCAATCTTGGAGGCGCGGTCCTCTTCGAGCATCTCGGGCGAGCGCGCTGGCTCGTGCGCATGGCGGCGACCCTGGGGATGCTCTTCGGCACCGCTGCGGCCTTCCTCGCAATATTCGGCGAGCGCACCGGGGCCACGGGGCAGGACGGGCTCGTGGTGGTGATGTTCGCCGCGACGTGCGCAGCCATCGCCCATGCATCCCTGCGGCGAAGGAACGACGTCTATCCCATGGCGCTGGTCTTCGCCTCCTGGATCGCGATCTCCACCGTGTTCCTCGTGAAGCAGATGCAGTTCAAGGACTTCGGCAACGTGCTCGTGCTTGCCGCCTGGCTCATCGCCACCTCCGGCGCGGCGGGTTTCGTGCTGATGAAGTGGGTGCGGGAGTGGCGCGCGACATGATGACCGCCGACGAGCTGCTGCTCGAGCTGCGCAAGGCGCCGGAATCGGCGGCTGCGGAGCGGCCGTGGTTCATCGGCTTGCTGCTCGGCGTGGCGGGATGGTTCGCGGGGCTGCTCCTGCTGCTCTTCATCGGAGCGATCCTTCGCCCGGACAGTGGACCGGGCGCGCTCTTCACCGGCTTCGTGTTGCTGGGCGCCGCGTGGGGCCTGTTCAAGGTGGACCGCGACGGGGCCTTCGTCTCGCAACTGGCGCTCGCGTTCTCCATCGCCGCGCAGTTCGCGCTGCTCTTCGGCCTGCACGAGACCTTCTTCAAGTCGGGCAAGGGCAGCATCGCCTCGATCGCGTTCGTCGCCCTCGTGATCCAGCTGGCGCTCGTACCCGTGATGCCGAATCGGCTGCACCGGTCGATGTCGACCCTCTTCGCCTGCATCGCGTGGGCGATCTTCGTGCGCTACGGCTTGTGGGACCAGCCGTTCTGGGCCGACTGGGGGCCGAACAAGGCCAAGGCGCCTCCGACCTCGCTCCCGATGGCGCTTCTCGGCTGGGTCGTCGCGTGGGCGCCACCAGGCGGGGCGCTGTACCTGCTCGTCAGGAACGAGCCTGCATGGATGGCCGCGGGCCGGCAGGCGATCGCGCGGCCGGTCGCCACGGGCCTCATCCTGGGGCTCGCCTTCGCCACGTCGATTTCGCAGCCCTTCGAGGCCTTCAGCCTGTTCGGCGACGCGCCCAGGGTGGGTTGGCTCGCGCTCTGGCCGCTGCTCTCGGCGCTCGCCTCGCTCGGCGCGCTCGCGGCGGCCTTCGCACTCGGCAGCCGCGGCCTCATGGGCCTCGCCGTCCTCGCGGCGCTGCTTCACATGGCGCACTTCTACTATGCGATGGGGGCGAGCCTGCTGATCAAGTCGGCGCTCATGCTCGTGATGGGCGGGGCGTGCATCTTCGCGGCAAGGCAGTGGGGCGGCGCTCACCACGGCCCTCTCCCAAGGCCAAGGGAATGAGCCGCGCGCGCATCCTCGTCGCCATCGGCGCTCTCCTCGTGCTGGGGGCCGTGAACTACTCGATCCTCGGCAAGGAATCGGTCAAGCGCGAGGGCGTCGTGGTCTACCTCGACCTCGCCCCGCGCGACCCGCGCTCGATCATGCAGGGCGACTACATGACCCTGCGCTTCCGCCTCGCGCAGGACATCCTCTCGACCGTGAAGCCGCTACCGTCCGAGGGCGCGACGGACCTCGCGCCGGTGAACGTCTCGAACGAAAAGGTAGGCAGCCTCGCGCGCGCGGGTGAAGCGGGCGACGTGCGCATCCGCTATCGCGTGCGCAAGGGCGAGATCTGGCTGGGGACGAACGCCTTCTTCTTCGAGGAGGGCAAGGACGCGCGTTATGCGTCCGCGCGGTACGGCGAATTCAGGGTGCACCCCACCAGCGGCGAAGCCGTGCTGGTGGGGTTGCGCGACGCGGCGCTCGCGCCGCTCTAGTCACTTGCCGTCGCGGTCGGAGTCGCCGGGGGCGGCGCGCTCGATCGTGTCCGACAGCCGCTGGAAGGAATCGCGCGTCGCGTGCCTTGCGTCTTCCCAGGCGAGGCGCGACTTGCCCTTGGCGCGCTGCCAGTCGCGGCCCATTTCGGGCTCCACGTCATCCCACGACCGGCCGTGGTAGCGCGGATAGTTCTCGACGACGTACATGTCGGCCGGGCCGTAGTGGTCGTTCGTGAACTCGCTGCGGATGTACGGCTGGGTGCGGTAGTTCTCCTGCCAGTAGGCGTTCTCGACGGTCGGGTCGACGCGCTCGGCGATGGCCTTGCCGGCCAGGCCTCCGACCACCGCGCCCACGGCCGCGCCGGCCGCGGTGCCGACCGGACCCGCAACCGAACCGGCCGCGGCGCCTGCAGCCATGCCACCCGCCGCCGCGCCGACGCCGGTGCCCACTGGGTGCGAGCCGGGCTTTCCGGAGATGGGATCGCGATTCGGGTCCGCGCCTTCGTTTCTGTTCATCGTCATTGTCGTTCCTCAGGGTGTGTCTTGTCCGGGGCCATACAAGATGGGCGATAACGTCGGACAAATCGATGGCGCAGGTGGGGTACGCTTGGGGCCGTCCATGTCACGAAAACTTCACAGAGGCGCCGACGCCCTGGTCAACGCGCTTGCCGGGGCCGGCGTGCGCCGCATCTTCACGCTCTCGGGCAACCACGTGATGCCGGTGTTCGACGCCACGCTCGACAGCGGCATCGAGCTCATCCACGTACGCCACGAAGCGGCCGCGGCGCACATGCCGGACGCGTGGCCGCGAATCACCGGTGAAGCGGGCGTTGCCCTGGTGACGGGCGGCCCGGGACATGCGAATGCGATCGGCGCGCTCTACACGGCCGCGATGGCCGAGTCGCCGGTGCTGCTGCTGTCCGGCCATGCGCCGCTCGCCGAGCTGGGCAAGGGCGCCTTCCAGGAGATGCGGCAGGCGGAGATGGCGCGGCCGGTCACGAAGGGATCGCAGGTGAGCATGCGGTCCGATGCCGTCGCACACGATGTGCTCGAGGCGCTCGAGCTCGCACGGGGCGGCCGGCCCGGGCCGGTGCACCTGAGCCTGCCCACCGACGTGCTCGAAAGCGAAGCGCCCGCGGCCTCGGCAACGCCGGCTCCGGCCGCAGGCGTACCTATCAACGCCTCGTTCCTCGGCGATGCGCTCGCCAAGGCCTCGCGACCCCTCGTGCTCTGCGGCGCGGCCTGCATGACGCGCGCAGGCCGTAAGCGCATGGCGGCATTGGAAAACGCCTCCGGAATTCCCGTGATCGGGATGGAAAGCCCGCGCGGCATGAACGATCCGGCGCTCGGGGCATTCGCCGAGGTGGTGGCCGAGGCCGACGGCGTGGTGCTGCTCGGAAAGCGGCGCGACTTCACTCTCAAGTTCGGCAATGCGTTCGCGGCCGGTTGCCACGTGGTGAAGGTGGATGCCCAGGTGGGCGCCCTTTCCGCGCTCGAGGTGATGGCCCGTGAAGCCGTCCGCCATCCCGCTTCCGAATGGCTCGCCAAGGTGCGCGCCGCCATCGCGTATCGTCCGCCCGCGTGGGAGGCGATGCCCACCGCGCGCCTGCTGCGATCGATCCAGCCGGTGCTGGACGAGCATCGCGATTCCGTGCTCGTCTGCGACGGCGGCGAGTTCGGCCAGTGGGCCCAAGCCTGCCTTGCCGCGCCGCACCGCGTGATCAACGGCGTGGCCGGTTCGATCGGGGCCGGATTGCCGTTCGCGGTGGGCGCGCGTTGCGCGGTGGCGGATGCGCCGGTGATCGCCGTCATGGGCGACGGGACCTTCGGCTTCCATCCCGCCGAGATCGACACGGCGGTGCGCTACGGCCTTCCCTTCGTGGCGATCGTGGGCAACGATTCGCGCTGGAACGCGGAGTACCAGATCCAGCTTCGCGACTACGGAGGCGAACGGCTGGTGGGTTGCGAGTTGAAGCCCACGCGCTACGACGAGGTCGCGCGGGCCTTCGGCGGGTTCGGCGAGCACGTGGAATCCGCCGACGAGGTGCTGCCGGCGGTGCGCCGCGCGATCGCTTCGGGCCTTCCCGCGGTGGTGGACGTCACGATCGAGGGGGCCGCGTGGACCGGCATCCGCCGCTCGGGCTGATCTTCGAGGCGCTGCAGTTCGCCGCGCGCAAGCACCGCGACCAGCGGCGCAAGGACCCCGAGGCTTCGCCCTACATCAACCACCCGATCGCGCTCGCCAACATCCTGCTGAACGAGGCCGACGTCGACGACCCGGTGGTCATATGCGCCGCGCTCCTGCACGACACGGTCGAGGACACCGAAACCACCGAGGCGGAGCTGGTCGAGCGGTTCGGGCCGGGGATCGCCGCGATCGTCATGGAAGTGACCGATGACAAGTCGCTTTCCAAGGCGCGCCGCAAGGAGCTGCAGGTCGAGCACGCGCCCCGGCTCTCGCGCGAAGCGAAGCTCGTGAAGCTCGCCGACAAGATCTCCAACGTGAGGGACGTGGCTTCCTCCCCGCCGCCGGGTTGGACCCTGGAGCGCCGAAGGGAATACTTCGAGTGGGCAAGACGCGTGGTCGAGGCAATGAAGGGTACGAACCCCCGGCTCGAAGGGCTGTTCGAGCAAGCCTACTCGAGGAAGCCGTGACCCTCTTCCCGGCCCTGCCCGAGGCCGCGGGAGTCATTCGACGTTCACGTACCTGAGGTCCATCACGTCGTTCGGCCGGATGACGGCCTTCACGTTCGCGCGCATGGCCCAGCCGATGTTGCGGTAGACGAGCGGGATGAAACCCGCTTCGGCATCGATCGCCGCCATCGCCTCGGTGAAGTACGCGTTGCGCCTGGCCTGGTCGAACTCCACGCGTCCCTTGTCGATGGCGGCGTCGGCCTTCGGGTTGGAATAGCCGCCGAAGTTGTACTCGCCCACGCCCTGCCTCGTCCGCGAATGCGTGATCGGCACCAGCACGCCTTCGGGCTCGGCCGTCGCAGTGGTCCAGCCGATCACGTACATCATCGTGTCGCCCGCCAGCAGCTTGGGCAGCAGCACGTTGAAAGGCAGCGGGCGGTAGCTCGCCTTGATGCCGACGCGGGAGAGCATGCCGGCGATCGCCTGGCAAAGGGCGTCGGTGGGTTGCTGCGCGCTGCACTCGAGGTCGGTGGTGAAGCCGCCGGGGTAGCCCGCCTCCTTGAGCAGGGCCTTCGCCTTCTCCGGATCGTAGGGATGCGTGCCCTTGAAGCGCGGGTCGAACCCGTCCACTGCCGAGGTGTATATCGCCTTGCCGACCGACGCCGTGCCGCGCATCACCTTGCTTTGCAACGATGCGATGTCCACGGCGTGACGGATGGCGATGCGCACGCGCGGATCCTTGTAGGGGTTGCCCTTCGTGCCGTTGCCGAGGTCGGGACGCCCCTGCTGGAAGCCCAGGAACTGCGCGCCCGTGCTGGTCACTTCGCCTACCTTGATGCCGGGCTGGTTGCGCAGCCGCACGATGTCCTGCACCGCCGGATCGATCACGATGTCGATCTCGCCCGATATCAGGCCGGCAAGCCTCGTCGCCGCGGTCGCCACCACCAGGTAGTGCGCTTCGGTCACGTTGCCCTTCCTGCCCCAATACGCGGGGCTGGCCACGAGGACCGTAGTCACGTCGGTATCCCAGCGCTTGAGCATGTAGGGCCCGGTGCCGTTGGTGTTGCGGGCCGCGTGCGTTTCCTCCTTCGCCTTGAAGTCCTGCGGGCGCTCGACCTTGTGCTTCTCGCACCAGGCCTTGCTCATGAGGCGGAAGTTGGTGAGCGCGAGCGGCAAAACCGGGGTGGGCTGGGACGTGAAGATGTCCACGGTGAGCGCATCCACCTTCTTCGCTCCCGTCACGTTGGGCAGCGCCGACTTGAAGGCCGAGAGCGCGTCCAGGCCGCGTTTCACATTGAAAGCCACGTCGTCGGCGGTGAAGGGCGTGCCGTCGTGGAACTTCACGCCGGGCCGCAGCTTGAAGCGCCAGCCCTTGCCCCCGTCGAGCGGCGTCCACGAAAGCGCGAGGCGGCCCTCGATCCTGAAGTTTTCGTCGCGCCCGACCAGCGTCTCGTAGACCTGCGAGAGCACGCGGTTGTTGTACAGGGTGGCGATCGCGTGCGGATCCATCGTCCCCGGATCGACCTGGGAGGCATGGCGCAGCAGCTTGGCGCCCGCGGCCGGCGCGACGAGAAGGAGGAACGCGAGGGCGAGTGGGGCTCTCATCCCCGCGATTGTACTCAGCGCGAGGCGAGCGCCACCCGCTCGGTCACCCGCCTTTCGGTGACGCGCGTCGTGCGCACCGGCTCGTAGCGGCAGACCTTCCTCATCTGCGTCTTCGTGGTGACGGTCCGCACCGTGACCGGCCGCTCCTCGACGCGAACGACGGTGGGCTTGTGGTAGCCGTTCCTCGGCTCGCAATACACCGTCGCGCCCTTGCCGTTGCCGCGGTACCCCACCGGGGCGAAGTGCACGTGGTTGTGGTGCCGCGCGTAGCCCCCGTTGCCGCGCCGATCGTGGTGGTGGTGGTCGGTCTCGTGCGCGTAGGTCGAGCCCGCGATCGCGCCGACCACCGCGCCCACGGCGGCGCCCGGCGGGCCCGCGATCGCCGCGCCGATGCCCGCGCCGGCGAGCGAGCCGATGACCGGCTCGTCGTGCGCGGCGGCTGTGCCGGCGAACAGCAGCAGGGGAAGCGCCACGAAGCATTTTTTCATCAGCATGGAACCTCCTCGCGAGGTTGTGCGAATCCTTCCATGCTGGCCGCATCGGCGGCACGGCCCCGTGAACCCGCCGTATGCCGGGCGGAGCAGGGCGAGGCGTCGTGGATCGGCGACTAGGCCGCCGGGCGCACCACGTACCCGCCGCTCTTCTCGTCGCGCTCGAGCTCGAGCAGGTTGCGGCTGCGCGCCTCCTCGAGCAGCTCGTTGAACGAGCCGAAGCCGTAGTACTTCTCGTTGAAGCCGGGCTTCCGGCGCTTGAGGGTCTGCTTCACCATCGAGCCCCAGATCGTCTCGTCCTCGCCGCGCTCCTCCACCAGGGCGTCGACCGTCGCGAGCACCAGGTCGAGCGCCTCCTGGACCTTGTCGTCCTCACCCTCACCCCTGCCCTCTCCCGCGGGAGGCGCCGAACGCGCGCCCTCCGCCCTGGGAGCGGGCCGGGGCGAGGGTTGCTTCTTCCTGCCGGCGACCTTTCGCTGCTCGCGCACCAGGTCGTCGTAGTAGATGAACTCGTCGCAGGCCGACACCAGGAGATCCGAAGTGGACTTCTTCACGCCCACCCCGATCACGGTCTTGTCGTTCTCGCGCAGCTTGGAGACGAGAGGGGAGAAGTCCGAGTCGCCGCTCACGACCACGAAGGTGTCCACGTGCGACTTGGTGTAGCACAGGTCGAGCGCATCGACGACCATGCGGATGTCGGCCGAGTTCTTGCCGGATTGCCGCAGGTGCGGGATCTCGATCAGCTCGAAGGACGCCGCGTGCATCGGCGCCTTGAATTCCTTGTAGCGGTCCCAGTCGCAATAGGCCTTCTTCACGACGATGCTGCCCTTGAGCAGGAGCCGCTCGAGGATCTTGCCGATGTCGAAGCGCTCGTACTTCGCCTCGCGGACGCCGAGCGCCACGTTCTCGAAGTCGCAGAAGACCGCCATGCTCTTGGTGTCGCTGGGGTTCAACGTTGTTTCTCCTTGTTTCCCACGCCGCGGCGCTCCATCCATCCTTCGATCCAGCCTCCCGCGACCAGGACCAAGACGATCGCCGCGAGCGCCAACCCGGCGAGATCGAAATACCCGGCCCCACAGGCCATGCCGAGCGCGGCGGCCGACCAGATGGAGGCCGCGGTCGTGAGGCCTTCGACGCGCCGTTCGCGCTCGTATTGCATGATCACGCCCGCGCCGAGGAAGCCGATCCCCGTGATGATGCCCTGGACGACGCGGCTGGCCGGATCGCCCGCCGGCCCCGAGCCCACCGCGACCACGAGCAGCGTGAGGGCGGCGCCCAGCGACACCAGCGCATGGGTCTGCAGTCCGGCGGGGCGCTTCTTGATCTCGCGGTCCAGGCCGATGAGCGCCCCCGCGAGCAGGGCGGCGCCCAGCCGCAACGCGATCTCGAGGTTGTCCAGCGCAGGAGTCACCGGCCTCCGACCCCCGGGCCGCGGCCTAGTTCGTGATCGTGACGAGAACCGAGCACGGCGCGTGCTCGATCAACGCCTTCGAGACCGAGCCCCTCCACCAGCGGGCGGCCCAGCTCGACAGATGCTTGTGCCCCACCACGACGAGGTCGGCCTGGATCTTCTTCGCGTAGCGGGTGATCTCGTCCACGGCCTCACCGACCACGAGCTCGCCGCTCGCGCGATGCCCGGCCTCGACCAGGCGCGCGAGGCCCTCGTCGAGGATGGCCTGGTGCTGCCGGCGCTCCTCGTCCTCCGCTTCCTTGTCGTACACGTAGCCCTCGCCTCCCATGAAGGCGGCCGCAGGAGGCATCACCGCGACGAGGAATACCTCGCCGTGCGTGAGCTGGGCGATCTCCTTGGTGTCGAGCAGGGCCTTTTGTCCGGCCTCGGATCCGTCGTAGGCCAGCAGGATTCTCTTGAACATGGCGCGGTCCCGTTTGGCTTGATGGCCCGAGTCTACACCGCGTAGTACAGTGCGCGGAGAGCACCGGAAAACGCCAACAATGAAGGACCCCGTCGTCCACGAAGCGCTGCGCCAGATCCAGGAGATCGTGAGCGGCGATTTCTCCCGGCCCATCTCGCCGCAGGCCCGAGCCCGCATCGAGAAAGTGCTGCAGAGCACCTTCGGCCAGGTCGCCCGCGGCTCGCCCGCCGAGGGAGGCCTCACGCGCGAGGTGACGATCCTGCTCGCCGACCTGCGCGGCTTCACCGCCCTTTCGGCCGCCCACCCCGCCGCAACGGTGCTGGACCTGCTCAACCGCTGCTTCGTCGCCATGAGCGAGATCATCTACGGCCACCACGGCACCATCGACAAGTTCATGGGCGACTCGATCCTGGTGCTGTTCGAGGAAGATCGCGGCGATGGAGTGCGCAACGCCGTGAGCTGCGCGGTGGACATGCAGATCGCCATGGAGGCGTTCAACGCCCTCAACCGCGCCCAGGGCCTGCCCGACCTCTTCTTCGGCATCGGCATCAACAGCGGGCGCGTGATGTCGGCGATGCTGGGATCGGAGCTCTACTCCGAGTTCACGGTGATCGGCGACGAGGTGAACCTCGCCTCGCGCATCGAGTCCTTCAGCCTGCGCGGGCAGGTGCTCATCAGCGAGAGCACCTGGGAGCGCTGCAAGGATTTCGTGCACGCCGGCGAGCCCATGGACGTGTTCCTCAAGGGGCGCAGCAACCACGTGGTGCTGCGCGAGGTGCAGGGCATCCCTTCGCTATCCCGCCAGGTGCCGCGCCAGGAATTCCGCCGCAGCGCGCGCGTCCAGGTGAACCTGCCGTTCAACTACCGCATGGTGGTGAGCGACGTGGTCGTGCCCGAGGAGCGCATGGGGATGATCCTGGACATCGGCTACCACGGCATGCGGGCCGAGATCGCCCTCGCCCCCGCGCGGTTCTCGGAGATCGTCCTGGACGTGGACCTTCCGCTCGTGGGCCAGAGGATCACGCAGCTCTCCGGCAAGGTGGTCAACGTGGTCGAGCGCGAGTACGCGATCCGCATCGGGGTCGAATTCATCGGCATGACCGCCGAGCAGCGCGCCGCCTTCCAGCTTTTCGTGCAGCTGCTCATCCAGGGAGCCGAAACGGACTGAGGTCCAGGTCGCTGCGGCCGCCGGCCGCGAGCTGCGCCAGCGCCTCGCCGATCGCCGCCGAGTGCTTGAACCCGTGGCCCGAGCAGGCCGAGGCCACGATCACGCGATCCATGCCGGGATGCCGGCCGATCATGAAATTGAAATCCGGCGTGGCGGTGTACAGGCACGGCACCGTCTTCACGCAGGTAGCGCGCACGCCGCGCAAATTGGGCGCGACCAGCGACTGGTACATCTCGGCGGGCGCGATCTCCCGGGTGAAGGACTCGGTCGCGATCTTGGCCGCGCCGCCACGCGAGGGGAACCCGTAGATCGCATTGCCGCGATCCTGCAGCTCCCAGATCCACACCGGCAGGTCCTCGAGGCCGTCGGCCTCGAACCAGTACTGCAACTGGCGCGAAACCGTGAGGTGCCGCGCGAACCGGGGAGCCAGCTCCGGCAGTCCCGCCCCGACCGTGATGATTGCCTGCCGCGCCCGGTACGCCCCCCGTTTCGTAGTCACTTCCACGCCGGCCCCATCCTGGGCCACGCTGCGCACCGCTTCGCCGCTCCTCAGCTCCGCGCCCCGGCTGCGCGCGAGGTCGAGCTGCGCTTTCACGCACGCCTCGGGACGCAGGAACCCGGCGTCGGGTTCGTAGTAGCCGCTTTCGTCGTCGCGGACATTGAAGGCGGGAAAGCGGCGGCGGATCGAGCCCGCATCGAGCAGCTCGTGCGCGATGCCGAAGCGCGTGGCCGTGGACACCGTGCGGTCGAAGAAATCGGCGACGTGGATCTCGACTTGCCGTCGCGGGCTCGAGATCCAGAGCCCGCCGGTGACGTTCAGCAGCCTCTCACCATTCGGCGGGGACGCGGACTCGATCTCGCGCCAGATCTCGTAGGAGCGCAGCGCCAGCGGCACGTACGCGTCGCCCTCCCCGATCGCCTTGCGCGTGATGCGCGACTCGCCGCAATGGGATCCGCGGTCGTGCGGCGGATCGTGCGCGTCGATGCCGAGCACGCGCGCGCCACGTTTCGCCAGCTGCCAGGCCGAGGCGCTGCCCATGGCACCGAGGCCCACCACGATCGCGTCGAACGTCATCCATCGATCATCCCATGACGAGCAGGCAGGCCAGGAGTGCCGCCGCTATCGCGGCGGCGGCCAGGATTCCCCCGACGCCGGGCAGCACGTCCCGGTCGTCGAGGGATTCGACAAGCCCTGCAGGCTTGCGAAGTGCGCTCACAGGAACGCCCCACCGAACACGCCGATCAGCAGGCAGGCGAGAAGCGTGCAGCCCACGAAGTCCAGTCGATTCGGTTTCATGGCGTGTGCCTCCTAGTCGAAGTCCACGTTCGAGACCGCGAGGATTTCCCGGGGGCACGGCACGTACTCGGCCTCGGGGCTGGTGTTGCCGTCGCTGCGCGAGAGCTCGCGGATGAACCAGGCGGTTTCGCGCGCTTCCCGGCACGACATCGGCTCGCCGAGCGCCACTTCGTCGTTGCCCATCGCGTCGGCGTTCGCGGACACCGCGATGAAGACCGCGGGGGATGCGTAGTCGTCGGCCATGGCCAGGCCCGAGAACACGATCGAGGCGACAAGCAGGTGCAGTTTGCTGTTCAACATGGCTATCTCCTTGGTTGGGTGGAACGGAGCGGCTTGCCCCGTGAGCGCACTCTCGGCGTCCACCCCCCTTCAAGTCCTTGAGCGGGCCTTAAACGTCCTGAAGGACGGCTTCTCGGCCCTGCGGCGGGTTTTGGGTACGATGGGTCGGGGAGGAGTGATGGCGGGCTACAGGTTCGGCACCATCGAAGTGCGTCCGGCGGAACGCAGGGTGCTCGTGGACGGAGCCGCCGCGGGCATGGGCGCGCGCGCCTTCGACCTGCTCCTCGCCCTGGTCGAGAACCGCGACCGCGTGATGACCAAGGACGAGCTGCTGGCGCTCGTCTGGCCGGGGCTGGTGGTCGAGGAGAACAACCTGCAGGTCCAGGTTTCGACGCTGCGCAAGATCCTGGGCAACCAGGCGATCGCGACCCTGCCCGGACGCGGTTACCGCTTCACCCTGTCACCGGAGGATGGCGCCGCGGCCGGCGACGGTCCCCTGCACAACCTGCCTGCCGAGCTCAACCGGTTCGTGGGACGCGAGGCCGAGATCGCGCAGGTCCGCGACCTGTTGCGGCGCTCGCGCCTGGTGACGCTCACCGGCGCGGGGGGCACGGGCAAGTCCCGCCTTTCGCTGCGCGTGGCCGAGGCCGTGCTGGGCGATTTTTCCGCGGGCGTGTGGCGCGTGGAGCTCGCCGCGCACCAGGACGAGCGTTTGGTGGGACTCGCGATCGCCTCCGCGCTCGGGGTGCAGGAGTCCGAGCTCCAGGGCCGCCTGGCGGGACGGCGGTTGCTGCTGATCCTCGACAATTGCGAGCACCTGCTGCGCGGCTGCGCCGACGCGGCGCGCAACCTGCTGCAATCCAACGCCGATCTCCGCATTCTGCCTAAGAGCCGCCAACCGCAGCTTGAGGCGGTCGAATCCGACTGTCTGCTGGACGCGTAGCCGCGCCCGGTCGCCGGCAGGTCGCCACCACCTATCTGGCGCTGGGCGCCGAGCACATACTGACCGGCTATGATCACCTGCTCTTCGTCGTCGCGCTGGTGTTGCTCCTGATGCGCGCGCGCCGCTGAGATCTCCGACGAAAAAAGGTT